>DASQKT010000333.1:0-7110 GCA_035630415.1 Skermanella sp. | reverse complement strand
CAAGAATTGCAGCTTGATGCTCGACCTGATCATCCTGCTCCAGACCGTCCGCGTCGTGATCTGGCCCCAAGGGGTCCGCTAAGGCAGCGCTTCAGCCGCGATCAGGGCAGTATGTCGTCCTGCAAGTTCTGAAGGATCTCGGCGGCGTCCTCGTCACCCTGTTCGACGGCGGCTTCCAGCAGATCGACGATGGTGACCTCGTCCGGCGGGTCCTGGTCGGTCATGTAGAGCACGGCAAGCCTGGTCATCGCCGAGGCGTCGCCGCCATCGGCACCCATCCGGTAGAACCGCTTGGCCTCGTCCCGGTCGACCGCCTGACCGAACATCCCCTGGTCGTAGGCAAGACCGACATTGAACGCCGCCTTGGCGTTGCCGTACTCCGCCGCTAGCAGGTAATGGCTGAAGCCGACATCGGGATCGGCGGACACTCCGGCGCCTTGGATGTAGCAGTCGGCGATCATGCCATGGGCCAGCGCCGTCAGCGCGTGATCGGGATGCTGGGGGTCTTCCGTCTGGTCGGCGGCATCCTGAAGCAGCGCCAGCGCCCGTTCCGGGTCTGGATCGCCCATTTCCGGGTCGAGCAGCATGGCCGCCCGGTTTATCAGGGCGGATGGCTCCGGCGACATCTCGATCAGGGCATCGAGCACGGCGGCGATGCGGGCGTGGTCGGGCTCGGGGTCCTGCACCAGCAGGCTCGCCAGCAGCTTAGCCGCATTGGTGTAGCGGCCAGCGGCGACGCTGTCCTCCGCCGCTTCGTAGATCAGTTGAAGTTGTTCCCAGCCGAGCATCAGGGTTCCGTCATTTGAGCGTTGGAACGCTGAATGTGGGGATGGATCGCCGGATTATGAGAGGCTGGCCTTCTCGGGAGCGAAAACCTCGTCCAGGGTTCGGGCGTCGAGCAGTTTTTCACCCCAGGTTTCGAGTGCGTCGGTATCGGCATCCTTCATACGGGCCATTACCTCGGCGGGGAGTGAGCCGAACCGATGCGTCAATTGCCGGGTAAGCAGATTCGCTACGCCCATGGCCTTGCCCTCGTCGATCCATTCCTGAGCGATATTCGACACCATGGCAGGTCCCGCCTTTTCCTTGATCGTGGTCAGCAATCGAGCGACTTCGTCGCGGTCGATCCGCCGAAACGCCCTGAAGATATACTTTATCACGACGCCGCAGAAAAGATCGTGCCAGATCTCCGCCGTGACGATTGCCTCGATGCTGACGATATCGGCGTCTCGGGTCGCATGCTTCAGCGCCATCAGGCCGGAGCGGAGCAGAGCAAAGCGGGAGAGTTCGTGGTCCGCCTGCGCGCCGAGGTCGGACAGGAAATAACGAAAATCCGGCACGATCCCGGCCAGCGCTGGGTCCGGATCGAACAGGGCGGAGAAGCCCAGAGGAACGTTCCAGGGCTCCGCCCCGTGATAGACGACCATCGGGATGATGAGGGGGAGCGGCTTGCCGCCTCCGCCGGTCAGATACCGGTACCAGATCGCGATCACGTAGCGCAGCAACTGGAACGCGACCATCGCGTCCGGATAGCTCTTGTGCTCGAACAGGATATAGATCAGCGCCGGATCGCCGCTTTTCAGGTCCATGCTGAACAGCAGGTCGGAATGCTGGCTGCGAAACTCGGGATCGACGAAGCTCCCTGATTCCAGCCGGGGTTCGGTCTCCGCGAACAGCGCGGTCACGGTTTCCGGCAGCCGCTCGCGCAGGAACGCCGACGCTACGCCCGGCTGGGTCATCAATTCCTTGAAGAACTGGTCGTGCGGACTGGCGGAGGCAGTGGTCATGCCTCCGTATGCTCTAACGAAAGTGGTAGATCAAGCGGTTTGGAGTGCCGCCAGCACCTCGTCGATCGTCGCGGTCCAGCCGACGATGGCGCCCTGTGCCCGGATCATCTCCAGGGTGGACTGCTTGAAGGCCGAGAAATAGCTTTCCGTCGCGTCCTCGACCAGCAGGCATTCGAAGCCCCGGTCGTTGGCTTCGCGCATCGTCGTCTGGACGCACACCTCCGTCGTGACTCCGGCGAACAGCAGGTGCGTGGTCCCCAGCCGGCCCAGGATCTCCGACAGGTCGGTAGCGTAGAAGGCGCCCTTGCCGGGCTTGTCGATCACGATCTCCCCAGCTATCGGCGCAAGCTCGTCCACGATGGCGTTGCCGGGTTCGCCCGCGATCAGGATGCGGCCCATCGGTCCTTTGTCGCCGATCCGCAGGTCCGAATTGCCGCGCAGGCGCTTGGCGGGCGGGCAGTCGGACAGATCCGGCTTATGGGCTTCCCGCGTGTGGACGATGGCGAGGCCCGCGGCACGGCAACCCTCCAGCAGCCGCTTCACATTGGGCACCAGATCGGCCAGCGGCCGCACGTCGTTGCCCAGCGCCTCGCCGAAGCCGCCGGCCTCGACGAAGTCGCGTTGCATGTCGATGATGACCAGAGCGGTCCGGCCGTGCGGAAAAGTGAAGGGGTAGGGCTGTGCCGTGGCAATGGTCGTCAGGGAATCCGCCATGTGACCTCATCGATCGACAGGAGTGCAGGGGCGGTCAATGCCCGGCCATGTGCTGGCCGATCACCGACAGGTCGGCATCGGGAGTGGGCGTCTCGTAGACCAGATGTCCGTCGAACATCACCAGGATACGGTCGGCCAGTTCGAACAGCTCGTCCAGGTCCTCGCTGACCAGCAGCACGGCGGCACCCCGGTTGCGCGCCTGCATGATCTGCGACCGGATCTCCGACACCGCCGCGAAGTCCAGGCCGAAACAAGGGTTGGCGACGATCAGCACGCGGACGTCATGGGCCAGTTCCCGCGCCAGCACGGCGCGCTGGACGTTGCCGCCCGACAGCGTCCCGATAGGGGCGTCCGGGCCGGGGGTCTTCACCTTGTAGAGCGAGATCAGGTCGCGGGCCGCACCCCGCATGGCGCTCCCGTTCAGCCACCAGCCGCCACGCGCGTAGGGCGGATCGTCGAAGCTGCGGAACGACATGTTCTCCGCGACGCTCATGCGAGCGACGCAGGCGTTACGCAGCGGTTCTTCTGGCAGCAGGCAGAGCCGATGGCGCTTGATCTCGGCGCGGGTGGCGCGGAAAGGCTCGCCGCCGATCCGGACCTCGCCGGCTGCCGCCGGACGCTGGCCGGCCAGGACCTCGACCAGCTCGCGCTGGCCATTGCCGGAAACCCCGGCGATGCCGACCACCTCGCCCGCCCAGACCGTCAGGTCCAGGTCCTCGACAGCCGGCAATCCGCCATCGTTCAGCGCTTTCAGCCCGGTTATCTGAAGCCGGGGTTCCCCGATGCTATTGTCGAGTCGCGACGCCCCGTGCGGGATTTCGCGTGCGCCGATCATCATCTCGGCCATATCCGAGCGTGATAGGTCCGCGACCTTGCCGGTTCCGGCGAACTTGCCCCGGCGCAGCACCGTCACCTCGTCGGCATAGGCCATCACTTCGCGGAACTTGTGGGTGATGGTCAGGACCGTCAGCTTGCCTTCCTGCGTCATGCGTCGCAGCAGGCCCAGCACCTCGTCGGCCTCTCCGGGCGTTAGCACGGAAGTCGGTTCGTCCAGGATCAGGAAGCGGTTCTTCAGGTAGAGCTGCTTCAGGATCTCCAGCTTCTGCTTCTCTCCCGCCGCCAGGGCCGAGACGGGCACGTCGAGCGGCACCCGGAACGGCATTCCGGCCATGAAGGCGTCGAGCGCCCTTCGCTCGTCCGCCCACTTCACCACCGCCGGGACATGCGCCCGCGACAGCACGAGGTTTTCCGCCACCGTCATGCCGGGGACCAGCGTGAAGTGCTGGTAGACCATCCCGACGCCCAGCGCATGGGCGTCGCGCGGGTTGGAGATCTCGCGTTCCAATTCTCCGACCGCGACCTGCCCCTGGTCGGCGCGGTAGTAGCCCATGATGCACTTGACCAGCGTGCTCTTGCCGGCGCCGTTCTCCCCCAGCAGGGCGTGGAAGCTGCCGGCGGAGACCCGCATCGTCACGTCGTCCAGGGCGGTCAGCCCGCCGAAGCGCTTGGTCATGCCGACGGCTTCGAGGCCGAGCGCGCCGTTCGCGTGGGTGCGCAGGAAGGGGGCGTTCATGACAGCACCCTCAGCAGATCGGTGGAGCGGGAGACGGCGCCGAAGACCCCACCCTGCATCTTGACCATCTTGACGGCGGCCTCGTGGTTGCCCTGGTCGGTGGCGCCGCAGCAGTCCTCGACCAGCAGGCACTCATAACCCCGGTCGTTGGCCTCGCGCATCGTGGTGTGGACGCAGACATCGGTCGTGATGCCGGTCAGAACGATGTTGCGGATGCCGCGCTGGCGCAGCATCAGGTCCAGGTCGGTGGCGCAGAAGCTGCCCTTGCCTGGCTTGTCGATCACCGGCTCGCCGGGCAGGGGGGCCAGCTCCGGGATGATGTCCCAGCCCGGTTCGCCCCGGACCAGGATGCGTCCGCACGGCCCCGGATCGCCGATGCCGGCGCCGATCCTTTGCGACCGCCAGCGCTTGTTGGCCGGCAGGTCGGCAAGATCGGGCCGGTGGCCCTCCCGCGTGTGGAAGATCGTGAAGCCGCCGCGCCGCATAGCATCCATCAGCCGGGCTATCGGCGCGATCGGCGCTCGGGTCAGCGACAAGTCGTAGCCCATGGCATCGACATAGCCGCCCTTGCCGCAGAAGTCGGTCTGCATGTCGATCACGATCAGGGCGGTATTGGCGGGCCGGAGATCGCCGTCGTAGGGCCAGGGATAGGGATCGGAGTCGATATGTGTCATTTCGTGATACTCAGTTCGCCCGGAGCGCCGGCCAGGGTACGGGTCGGCGAGCAGGTCGCGATCATGATGACCAGCGTCAGCACATAGGGGGCGGCGTTGAACAGGTAGTAGCCCTGACTGACGCCGACGGACTGGAGCGCCGGGCCGAGAGCGCCGGCGCCGCCGAACAGCAATGCGGCGCCCAGGCACCGGATCGGGTGCCAGCGGGCGAAGATCACCAGCGCCACCGCCATCAGTCCCTGTCCGCTCGACAGGCCCTCGTTCCAGCTTCCCGGATAGTAGAGCGACAGGAACGAACCGCCGATCCCGGCCAGGAAACCGCCGGCCATGGTAGCGGCCAGCCGGACCAGATTGACCGAATAGCCCATGGCGCGGGCGGCGTCGGCGCTGTCGCCGACCGTCCGGACGATCAGCCCCCAGCGCGTATTGGTCAGCACCCAGAGCAGGAAGGGCGCCAGCAGCAGTCCGATGACGAACAGCACGTTGATCTGAAGGGCAGCCCGCACCTGCGGTACGTCGCTCCACCAGCCGAAGTCGATGGCGGGCAGGATTGGCGCCTGCGGCTGGATGAAGCCCTTGCCCAGGAAGAAGGCCAGCCCCGTGCCAAGCAGCATCAGCGCGATGCCGACCGCGATGTCGTTGACTCGTGGCAGGCTGCAAATCGCGGCGTGCAGCATGCCGAACAGCGCGCCCGCCAGTCCGGCGACCAGCACGCCCAGCCAGGGCGATCCCGTCAGGTACGAGATCGCATAGCCGCTCATGGCGCCCATCACCAGGGTGCCCTCAAGCCCCAGGTTGATGCGCCCGCTCTTCTCCGTCAGCAACTCGCCCAGGCTGACGAACAGGAAGGGGGTGCTGACCCGGATGGCGCCGGCCACCACTGCCAGCACCACGCCCCACCAGCCGAGATCTTCCATGGCCTAGCCCCTCGGTTGAAAGATGCGGAACCGGCCATACAGCGTGTCGCTGGCCAGGATCATGACGAAGGCGATGCCCTGGAGCACCAGGATGGTGGCGTCCGGCAGGTCGAGCCGGCGCTGAAGCAGCCCGCCGCTGGCGGCGATCCCGCCGAACATCAGGGCCACCGGGATGATCGCCAGCGGGTTCTGCCGCGCGATGAAGGCGATCAGGATGCCGGTATAGCCGTAGCCTGCGACCAGCGAGGCGTTGGCGCTGCCATGGACCGCCGCCACCTCGACCATCCCCGCCAGCCCCGCCGACGCTCCGGCCAGGAAGCAGGTGATCATGCTGAGCGTCGTCACCGACAGGCCGGCCATCCGCGCCGCCCGGACATTGCCGCCGACCATCCGCGCGCCGAAGCCGAACGTCGTCCTCTGCATCAGGACATAGGCGGCAAGGCAGGCGATCAGCCCGAACGCCAGCCCCCAATGGACATCCAGCCCCGGAATGGAGCCGATCATGTTGGCCTCGCCCAGCGGCGGGGTGGATGGCTTGTTCAGGCTAGCCGGATCGCGCAACGGCCCTTCGACCATGTGGTTCATCAGTGCGATCGCGATATAGGCCAGCAGCAGGCTGGAGATCGTCTCGTTGACTCCCCTGAACTGCCGCAGCGCTCCGGCAAGTGCTATCCACGCTCCCCCCGCCGCCATGCCGGCCAAGGCCATCAGGCTCAGCAGCAGCCAGGGTGGCGCCCCGATCAGGGCGGCACCGACGGCGGCTGAGACGAGGCCGCCGATCACGAGCGCGCCCTCGCCACCGATGATGACGAGGCCAAGCTTGGCCGGCAGCGCCACGCACAGCGCGGTCAGCAGCAGCGGCGCTGTCCGCTGCAAGGTGTTCTGCCAGGAAAACCAAGTGCCGAAGGCGCCCCGGTACATCAGCGAGTAGGTCTCCAGCGGGTCGGCTCCGGCGGCCGCCACGAAGAGGCCGAAGACGATGGCCGTCGCCAGCAGCGCTCCGACCGGGATGAGGATGGCCTCGGCGCCCCGGCGCACCGAGTCGAGCGAGAAGCCGGGGAACGGCGGTGACGCCGTCCGGGGCAGGCGGGCGATCTGGTCGACCATCGTCCCGGCCCTCAGGAGGTCGAGCCGATGACGCCCTCGGTCAGCCAGTCCATCCCTTCCAGCCACATGTCGGTCTGGCCGTAGGATTGCCCGGCGGCGATGATCTCCTTGCCGGCATTGCTTCTGATCGGACCGGCGAAGATCGGGAAGTCGCCCGCCATCATCTTCGCCTTGACCGCTTCAGACGCCGCCTTCGACTCGGGGCTGACGGCGGGACCATAGGCGGAGGTCTTGATGAAGCCGTCCTTCAGCCCGCCCCGGACGAACTGTCCCGGCTTCTCGCCCGCCTTGGTCTTCTCGACGAAATCCTTGTAGACGGTGATCCAGTTCCACTCGGC
>DASQKT010000332.1:0-2186 GCA_035630415.1 Skermanella sp. | reverse complement strand
CCCCGGCCAAGCCAGATCGTCATGGTGCTGATCGATCGCTGGCCGGCCCTGATGCCCCATGCCGTACAGACGCTCTACACCACGCTTGTCGGGTTCGCGCTCGGCGTCTCCGCCGGCATCCTGATCGGGATGCTGATCGGCTCCTCTCGCCTCGCCTACAACGTGGCGTTCCCGCTGCTGGTCGGGTTCTCGTCGATCCCCAAGGTCGCCGTCGTGCCGATCTTCGTGCTGTGGTTCGGCGCCGGCACGGTGCCGGCGATCCTGACCTCCATGATCATCTCGGTCTTTCCGGTGGTCGTGAACATGGCGACGGGGCTCGCCACGACCGAACCCGAACTGGAAGACGTCCTGCGGACGCTGAAGGCGACCAAGCGCGATATCCTGCTGAACGTCGGCCTGCCGCGCGCGATGCCCTACCTGTTCGCCTCCCTCAAGGTCGCGGTGACGCTGTCGTTCGTCGGCACGGTGATTTCCGAAACGGTCGCGTCCAACCGGGGCATCGGCAACATGATGCTGATCGCATCCAGCAACTTCAACGTCCCGCTCGTCTTCGCCGGTCTGTTCATCCTCGCAGGCCTTGGGATCGCGCTCTACGTGATCTTCTCCGCAATCGAGCGCCGTGTCACCGGCTGGGCCAACCGCAAGACCGAATTCGCGATGGGCTGAGGCCCTCGCAGAAATCCTTCATTGGAGAACACGATGCTCACCCTGACACGCCGGGCAGCACTGCTCGCCGGCTTCGGCTTGGCACTTGCCATGTCCTCCGCTGCTGCACAGGAGCGAACCCCTATCCGCTTCACACTGGACTGGAAGTATCAGGGCATCCATTCCTGGTACTTCGTCGCCCAGGATAAGGGCTATTTCCGCGACGAGGGACTGGACGTCACCATCGACCAGGGCGAAGGGTCGGCCGCCACCGTGACCCGCATCATGTCCGGCGCCTACGATGCCGGGTTCGGCGACATCAACGCCGTGATCCAGCAGGCGGCGCAGAAGCCCGCCGATGCGCCGGTCATGGTCTATCAGGTCTACAACAAGCCGCCGTTCTCGGTGCTGACCAAGGCGGACAGCGGCATCGACAGCGTCAAGGAACTGGCCGGGCAGAAGGTCGGCGGACCGGCGGGCAGCGCCGCGACCCGCCTGCTCCCGGCTTTGCTGGAACGGAACGGCGTCGCCGAATCCTCGGTCGAAGTGCTCAACATGCAGCCGAACCTTCAGGAGCAGATGCTGATCCGGGGCGAGGTCGCAGCCTCCCTCGTCTTCAACGTGACGAGCTACGTCAACCTGATCCAGCAGGGACAAAACCCGGATACCGGCTTCCGCTGGCTCGACTATGCCGACTACGGGCTGGATCTCTATTCCAACGGCGTCATGGTCTCCCGCTCGCTGGCACGCGATAAGCCGGACGCCGTCAAGGGGCTGGTCCGTGCGATCAACCGAGCGGTCAAGGACGTGATCGCCGATCCGGCATCGGGCGTGAAGGCTCTGACCGCGATCGAGCCGCTGATCGACGCCAAAAGCGAGCAGCGCCGGATCATCTTCGCTTTCGATACCTTGATGATCACGCCGGAGACGCGGAAGATCGGGTTGGGAGACGTGGACGACGCGCGGCTCGGCCGCTCCATCGACGTCATGGCCGAGGCTTACAAGTTGCAGGACAAGCCCCAGGTCTCTCAGGTTTTCGACCGCTCCTTCCTGCCGCCGCTGGATGAGCGAAGCACCGGTCCAGCAACCCATTGAGGTCCGTCATGACAAGCCGCTCCATCGCCTGCGCAAGCCTGCTCGAAGGTCCCGGCTACGATGTGCGGGGGCCGCGAAGGATCGGGCTGGACGGCGGTCGGATCGGTTCCATCGAAGAAATGAACGGTGGGGAGACGGCGGGCGAGGCGCTGTTCGCCCTTCCGGCACTCGTCAATGCGCATGACCATGGCCGTGCGGTGCGGTCGAGCTCGTTCGGAGCCGCCGGCAAGCCGCTGGAGCTTTGGCTTCAGTATCTGGCACTCCTGCCCGCCGTCGATCCCTATTTGGCAGCCGCGTCCTCGCTGGGCCGCAGCGTCCTGGGCGGGGCAGGGGCCGTCATGGTCCATCACACGCGGGTCCAGGGTCTGACGCCGTTTCCGGAAGAAGCGGCGGAGGTCGCGCGGGCGGCCCGCGACATCGGCGTCCGCATCGGCTTCGCGGTGGCG
>DASQKT010000331.1:0-6416 GCA_035630415.1 Skermanella sp. | reverse complement strand
CGCCAGGGTGCGCAGCCCCTCCACGGCATCGTCGGGCGCCGGGGGAAGGCCAAGGTCCAGCGTCACCACGGGGGGCCGCAACGCCTTCACCTGCCTGAGCGCGCTTTCCCGGTCGGACGCGGTATGGACCTCGCAGTCCTCGAACGACCATTTCAGGCCGCGCAGGATCGCCGGGTCGTCATCGACCAGCAGCAGGGTGCGGGCGGCCGCCAAGGTTGAAGTCATGGGGTAGCCTGCTCCTCCAGTTTATCGGATCGGGTTTCGGCAAGCGGCATCAGCACGCGCGCCGTCGTGCCGGTTCCGACCTCGCTCTCGATCTCCAGATGGCCGCCCCAGCGCTCGATCAGGTCGCGGGTCTGGTACATGCCGATGCCGTAGCCGGTGCTCTTGGTCGAAGCAAAGGGCCGGAACAGGTGGTCCCGGACGAAGGCGTCGGTCATGCCGGGGCCGTCGTCGGTGACCTCGACCACGGCATGGCCGTTCTCCGCGAAGCCCGAAACGATGATCCGCCCGCGCGCCGCGTCGATGGCGTTCTGCACGAGGTTTTCGAGGGCGGCGGTGAAACCCAGCCGGTCCACCGCAACCGCCACTCCGGCGTCGATCCGGCCCAGTCCCAGGCCCGGCAGGGCAGGGCGCCTCGGCTCGACCACGTCCAGCAGCATCCCCCGCAGGTCCGCGACCCCGGCGGGAGCCTGCACGCCGGCCTCGCTCCGCTCCTTCAGCCGGCCCAGCAGCGCCCGCATCCGTTCTACCGAGTCGCCGATGGTCTCCAGCGTATCGCGCTGGAATTCCGGGTTGTCGCCGTGTTTTTCGGCATGCTGAAGAATCAGCGACAATTGGCTGACCATGTTCTTCAGGTCATGGGCGACGAAGCTGAAGGACTGGCCCAGCCGCTCGAACCGCTGCGCCTCGAACAGGGCGCGGCTCGCCTGCTCCTCGGCGATGTAGCTGCCGATCTGGACACCCAGGATCTCCAGCAGGTCCTCGTCCTCCCAGGTCAAGGCGCGGGGCACCCTTGGCTCGCTCAGTACGATGGCGCCGACGATCTCGTCGCGCAGCCGCAGCGGCACCAGCAGCCAGGGCGCGTTCAGCCGTCGGACCCAGCCCAGCACCGCCTGCTCCGCTGGATCGCCGGAGAGGTCCAGCCCGTCGCGCAGGTTCAGCACGGCCCGCCGCTCGCTCAGCCGCTCCGTCAGCGCATTGGGCAGCGCCAGCATGCCGGCGGCGCCCGACCAGTTGTAGCGCCCCGCCATCGCGAAGATGTTGCCGCGCCCGCGCAGGAACAGCGCGCCGCTGCTGCACTCGAAGACGTCGGCCATGGCGCGCACGGCGCGTTCGTGCAGTCCCGTCTGCGACGCACTGTCCGAGAGCGTCCGGATGAAGCGCAGCCATTCCCGCCGGTAATCGTAGGTGAAGGTGAAGAAGTTGCGGGAAATCAGCATCCGGGCACGCGCACGCAACTCGCCCGACAGCAGCAGTACCGCCAGCACCATGACGGCGCCGATGAAGAACAGCATCTGCACCAGCGGCCCCAGCGTCATGCTGGTTTCCCGCAGCAGATAGCCGATCGCGGCGACGCCCAGCAGGTAGACCCCGCTGCCGACCAGCGCCGTCGTGTGCAGCACCGTCTCGCGCGATATCGTCACGTCGAACGACAGCGTCCGGATGCGCGCGGCCGACACCAGCAGGAACGGCACCGCCAGCACCTGCACCAGCGGCCTTGCCGTCAGCGTCATCGGATCGGTCCGCGCCAGCAGCAGCGCCCCGCTGTACAGGAAGAGGTCGAAGGCGAACAGCCCGCCCAGCCCGATCAGCAGGTGCTTGAATGTCCACCGCGCGCTGTCGCGGGTGAAGGAGAACAGGTTTTCGATCAGCAGCAGTCCCAGCACCGCCAGCGCCAGCCCTGCCACCAGCGGCACCTGGAAGAACCGGTCGAGCGGCAGCGGGACCCAGGCGTCCAGCACCCCAACCAGCACAACTCCCGCAGCCACGGCGGCCACCGCGTTGCGCCAGAAGCCCTTAGGCTCGCCGTGGGTGACCTGCCGAAGCACCACCAGCAGGAACAGCGCCCAGGCGCCGGACCGCAGCAGCAGCAGGGTCTGGACGATCTCATGCCGGACTCCGGCCGCTTCTGCCCCGGCCCAGGCGGCCGTCAGCAGTGTCGCCGCGATCAGCGCCGCGCCGTGGCGGCTGCGCTGCCATGTGGCGGTCAGCAGCGCCGTCAGGATCAGATATGTAAGCGCCGAGAGCCCGTGGGTCGCGATACCGATCAAAGTCTGGCTGAGCTGCATTCTCTGTCCGTCGCTTGATCGCGGGACAGTAGCAAGGCCCGGCGATCTAGTCCGCTGAGCCTATCGGCTAACCCCAATGTGTCAGCCTCCTTGACGCTCGCGCGCACCGTGAGGGATACGCCGTTCCAGCTATCTCAATAGCTTAGCTGTCCTTCTGTCAGCGCTCTTTACGCTGATGTCACCGCAGGGCGTGGAACAGCGCGTCCGGTGCTATCGGCTTGGCGATCATCCTGTAGCCTGCCAGGGCGATCTCACGTTCGCGCACGGGCGTATTCTCCTCGACCAGGATGATGCCCCGGACCGGCCGCTCCGTCAGGGCAAGCAACTGGCGCATCGTGACGATTCCCCCCGAGGCTCCGCCGAACCGCAGGTCGGCCAGGACGGCATGCGGCGGCGTGCCGGCTTGTCCAAGCAGTTCCGCCGCATCGTCCGCCGACGGCATCAGGCGGACCGAACCGCCCCAGTCCTCCACCAGCAGCCGGATCGAATTGGCCGTGACGGGGTCCTTGTCGAGCAGCAGTACCCGCATCCCCTCCAGCGGCCTGCCGTTGCCGGCGCTCCTGCCGGCCTTGAGCGGCGAGGCAGCGCGGTCCGCCAGTGGGACCTTGACCACGAAGCACGATCCCCGCCCCGGCTTCGTCGCGACCTCGACCACATGGCCAAGCTGATCGGCCAGCCGCCTGACGATGGAGAGGCCGAGGCCATACCCGCCGGGATATTCCTGGACGCTGCGGGAACTGCGGAAGAAGTCCTGCCAGATCAGGCCCAACTCATCGGCGGCGATGCCGCGTCCCGTGTCGTGTATCTCGATCCGCAGCCAATCGCCCTGCCGCCGGCACCCGACCACGACGCGCCCCTCGACCGTGTAGCGGAGCGCATTGGAAACCAGGTTCTTCAGAACAGTATCGAGCAGGGCGGGATCGGTGCGGATACAGGCCGAACTCGGATGCAAGACGAAGCCCAGCCCCTTCCGCTCCGCCATCGTGTTGAACTCGGCGGCGAGGCCGATCAGCGACGCGTTGACGTGATGGTCCACCAGCGACGGCTCGACCCGGCCGGAATCGACCTGATCGAAGTACAGCTGACCCTCCACGACGTTCCGCATCGACTGGATCGCGCGTCCCATCGACGCCAGCAAGTCGCGCGAGATCGGGTCGTGCAGCCGCTTCGCCAATGAATCCGCAAGGAAGTTCAAGGCCGTCAGCGGCTGGCGAAGGTCATGGTTGGCGGAAGCCGTCATCCGGGACCGGACGCGGGCGATCGTCTCGGCCGCAGCCTCGGCCGTGTTCTCGGGATCGAGGCTGCCAGCTTCGCCGGGTTCGGGCAGCGCTGTGTTCAACCCGTGCCAGTTGGCGACCTTGCCGTGTCCGTCCAGCAGCGGTTCCGCATGGATGAAGAACCGCCGCGCCGCGCCATCCGCCGCGATCAGCCGGCACTCCTTCTCGAAGACCTGCCGCGCCGCGCGGGCCGTGCGCCAGTCCTGGACGAACTCCCTGAGATCGTCGGGATGGATCAGTCCCGGCCAGCCCTCGACCAGCATGTCCTCGCTCGTGCGTCCGGCGAAGTCGCACCAGCCGCTGTTGCAGTATTCCAGGCGTCCGTCGGGGTTCGCGATCCACAGATGCGTGGGGACGCCACGTGCGATGAACTGTTTCGACAGGTCGGTAGGGTCAGCATTCATCGCCAATGCCCGCTACTGAGTGACTTGCTGCTTTTCCGGTACGCCGCCCAGCTCGGACTCGTGTTCGATCATCCACAAGGCGCCTTGTATCCGGTTCTTCACGTTCATCTTCCGGAACGCATTGTTTATGTGGAGCCGGACGGTGATGTCCGCGATTCCAAGGACGCGGGCGATCTGCTTGTTGCTATAGCCCAGCTTGACGTAGCCCATGACCTGCAACTCCTTGGCGGTCAACGCCCGGCGGCGTTCGGCAAGCTGGGGGTCGAGGGCATGCGGCGTCTTTTCGACCAGCAGGTCGGCCAGTTGGGCGGGAAACACCTTCTCCCCGATGATCACCAGCATGATCGATTCGAACAGCGCTTCCTCGGAGATCGACTTGACCAGATATCCCATCGCTCCCGCCTCGAATGCGGCGCCCAAGCTATCCAGCGAGAAGCGGTCGATCAGGACGACGACCGGCTTGACCGGCGCCAGCCCCTTCAGGGCCGTGATGCTGCCCTCTATGCTGCTTCCGGCCACGGCGCCGAGCACGACGATATCGGCGGATGCCAGTTCGCCGTTTCCGGCGGAAACCGCTTCCTCGATGCTGCCATGGGAGCCGATGATCGTAAATGAATCCGTTGGAGCTATCTTAATCAGTCGAGCACGGTCGGCACTGTTTTCGTCGATGTGCAGAACTCTAATCATCCCTGAACCATACCTTAAGTTTTGCGCAGACTTGGCAGGCGTAAATTACATGCCGTGCTTCAGCCAGGAAGCTACGCCAATCCCGCAGTGCTTGTAAGCCGTCCGATCAGCTTAGTCCCGCCGATCAAGCTGCATACGTTGCATTGCACTGTATCTCGAAAATGCCGGATATTTTATCTGTCGGATGTTTTAATCCGAATTCCCGTGACCACCGGGGTAGGGCGCAACAGGGGGCGGCGGCGGCTCAGCTCAGCATCCCGTCCGATACCCCGGTGATGAAGACGGCCAGGATCATGTCGAGCAGGACGACGCCGGCGGCCGAGCCGCCGTTTATGTCCAGCGTGGTGCGGGCGATGAACCACTGGTACATCAGCACCAGCATCGTGACAGCCAGCACAAGACCTTCGTCGACACCTGCGGGCATCAAACCTGAATCGGCGATCGCGACGACGGGCAGGTATACGCCCATCTGGATGACGGACGACCAGTTGTAGGCGCTGAGAAAGTCGAAATACCGTTCCGACCGGTCGAGCAGACCGGAGATGTAGAACATCACCAGCGGGAAAGCGCTCCAGCTGATGACATAGGCCAGACCCTCGACCGTGATGAAGCGGAGCAGCGAGACGTCCGGCAGGACGTCCCACAGCCGGAGCACGACCAGGACGGCATAGGCCGGCAGGACGATCAGGGCGGCACTGAACGAGCGGATGGCGCCTTCGGGCGAGCGGTCGAGATAGTTGAGCCCCGTCTTGTCCAGCATCGCGAGCCGGTAGGCTCCGAAGATCGAATAGACCGTTTCCCGTGCCGTCAGCGTCATGCCGTGGGGCTCATGTTGTCATGGGTGGCGCCGCCTTTGGCGAAGAAGCCGTCGATGACGGCCTCGTAGACGTCGGTCAGCTTTTCCAGGTCGGCAACGCCGACATGTTCGTCGATCTTGTGCATGGTCTGGCCGACGATGCCGAACTCGACGACCGGACAATGGCTCTTGATGAAACGGGCATCCGACGTTCCGCCCGTGGTGCTCAGTTCCGGCCGGTGTCCCGTCACGCGTTCGACCGCGCCGGAGACGAGATCGCTCAAGCGTCCGGGCGGGGTCAGGAAGGACTCGCCGCTGACCCGGAAGCTGAGATCATAGGAACCGCCGACGCCGTCGCAGGTCCGGCGTATCCAGTCCTTCAGCGTATCCGAGGTGTGCTCGTCGTTGAAGCGGATATTGAAGCTGGCCGAACCCTTGGCCGGGATGACGTTGTCGGCAGGGTTGCCGACATCGATCGTCGTGATCGCCAGGGTGGAGGGCTGGAAATGCGCGTTGCCCCGGTCCAGCGGCTCGGCGGTCAGGGCGTTCAGCATCCGGACCAGCCGAGGCAGGGGGTTGTCGGCCAGATGCGGGTAGGCGACATGGCCCTGGGTGCCGTGAACCGTCAGATATCCCGTGATGCTGCCGCGCCGCCCGACCTTGATCATCTCGCCAAGGTAGTTGGGGTTGGTCGGTTCGCCCACGATGCAGGCGTCCAGGACTTCGCCCTGTTCCACCAGCCAGTCCAGCACCTTGCGGGTGCCGTTGATGGCGGGGCCTTCCTCGTCGCCGGTAATCAGCAGGCTGATCGAGCCGGACGGCGCACCCTTCGCCGCCAGCCGCCGGCCGGTCGCCGCGATGAAGGCGGCGATCGCCGCCTTCATGTCCGAGGCGCCACGGCCATAAAGCTTACCATCGGTGATGGTGCCTGCGAAGGGGTCCGCACCCCAGGCGGCCGGAT
>DASQKT010000330.1:0-6681 GCA_035630415.1 Skermanella sp. | reverse complement strand
TGGGCCGACCTCCACGGCAAGGAAGCGGCGCTGCTGTTCACCTCGGGCTACATCTCCAATCAGGCGACGCTCAGCACGCTGGGCAAGCTGCTGCCCAACTGCGTGATCCTGTCCGACGCCCTGAACCACAATTCGATGATCGAGGGCATCCGCCAGTCAGGCGCCGAGAAATACGTCTTCCGCCACAACGACCCCGAACATCTCGACCAATTGCTCAGCCGCCTGCCCGCCGACCGGCCCAAGCTCGTGGCGTTCGAATCTGTCTATTCGATGGACGGTGACATCGCACCGCTCGACGAACTCTGTTCGGTGGCGGAAAAGCACGGCGCGATGACCTACCTGGACGAGGTCCATGCCGTCGGCATGTACGGACCGCGCGGCGCCGGCGTCGCTGAGCGCGACGGCGTCATGCACCGGCTGACCATCATCGAAGGGACGCTCGGCAAGGCCTTCGGCGTGATGGGCGGCTACATCACCGGTTCATCGGCGCTGGTGGACGTCGTCCGCAGCTTCGCCGCCGGCTTCATCTTCACCACCTCGCTGACCCCCTCCGTTGCTGCCGGTGCGCTCGCCAGCGTCCGCTATCTCAAGCAGAGCGGGACCGAGCGCGCGGCGCAGCAGGAACGCGCCGCCAAGCTGAAGCAGGCCCTCTCGGACGCCGGATTGCCGGTGATGCCGTCCGTCAGCCACATCGTCCCTGTCCTGGTCGGCGACCCCCGCCTGTGCAAGCAGGCCAGCGACGATCTGCTGGAGCGGCACAACATCTACGTTCAGCCGATCAACTACCCCACGGTGCCGCGCGGCACGGAACGGCTCCGGATCACCCCCGGCCCGCTCCA
This sequence comes from Skermanella sp., assembly GCA_035630415.1. GTDB lineage: Bacteria > Pseudomonadota > Alphaproteobacteria > Azospirillales > Azospirillaceae > Skermanella. The sequence goes on along the minus strand of DASQKT010000330.1, from coordinate 5,842 downwards.
TTCCGACGCCGACATGGACCACCTGATCGACGCCCTGCTGGATGTCTGGAGTCGCCTTGAACTGAAGAAGGCGGCCTGATTTCTCAGGCCGCCCCGGTCTTTTCCTCTCAACCTTGAGGCTAAGCGAAAATTATTTCTGCTTGGCCTCATCCTCGCTGGAGCCTTGGGAGCTGGAGCCGGGAGGCGGTTTGGCACTCGTAGCAGCCGTATCGCCTTCCTTGATGGTGCCGGGCTGGCGTTGCCCTTCAGCCTGAACGTGCGGGTCGGCGGGCCGTGCAAGCTCGCCACCCTCCGGACCGGCCTGGGACCGTCCGGCCCCAAGCGTTTCAGGGGTTTGGATGCCTTCCTTCTGATCGAGCGGTTCCCGCCCACCCATGCTGGGAGCGACCTGAGCGAAGCCCGGCGATGCGATGAGCGTCGCCAATGCGGCGGCTGTCAGGACTGATTTGATCGTCACGGCTTGGTCTCCGTTCAGGCAATTGATCTCGTTTCCTCCCCAACAGGACACCGCCACCGGACGTTCCCGGCCGATTTTTGCGAATGCGTCGCAAAGTCATCTATGGACATTGGCGAAGTGACGCACTATGTTCGTTATCGAGACGGTGACGTTGCTCATAACGTTTCGAGGGAGTGGCACCATGTATCGCGACAATTCACTGATGCCGAAAGAGGCCGTCCGCCTCGCCGTTCTCGGAACGTTGAGTCAGGCTGGCTCGCTGCGCTATGCCGATCTGGCAGGCGCCATCCGGCACTTCACCAGCCGCATCGTCGGCCCGTCGCTCGACTTGATGGGAACTTCGCTGGAACTGCTGCGCTACGACGGCCTGATCGAAGCGCTCGACGGCACCGGCATGGAAGACAACGCCGTCCTGACGGTCACGCCGGCCGGCAAGAAGGAGTTCGAGACGCTGATGCGCTCGAACATCCGTGCGCCGTCGTCCGACGACCTCAACAAGCTGATCATCACCCTCAAGCTGCGCTTCCTGCACCTTCTCGGCCATCAGGACCGGCAGGACCAGATCGACCTGCTCGCCGAATTGTACGAGACGGAACTTGCCCGGCTCCAGGATCTCCGCCGCCATCATGAGGGCGAGGCGGGACACCTGACGGAATGGCTTGATCACGACATTGCGCAGGTCGAAGCGCGGCTGCGCTGGTTCCAGGATCTTTACCAGCGGACCTGAAGACTGACCGGTTCGGTCCCGTAATCGTTCGGGAAGAAGCAACTCTGATGATGCACCAGCAGGGGCAAAGGGAGTATAGTGGTACCTCCCTTACCCAACACGCTGGCTGTGTCCCTGATGTCTCTCCCGATCGATACCGATGACCTTGCAGATCAACTTCGTGTCGAATTCAGGGATGATGCGCAGGACCGCCTCGCCCTGATCTATCAGACGCTGGACAAGCGGGCCGAAAACAAACTGACGGATGAGGAAGCGCTGATCCTGCTCCGCCGTGAAGCGAGCAAGCTGCGCGGTATCGGCAGTTCCTGCGGTTTCCCGCTGGTCAACCTGATCGCGCACCGGCTGGAAACCTATCTCAGCGGCAATCTCACCCGCCTGAACGAACGCCAGATCGAAGACGTGATGGCGTTCGCCGACCGCCTGTCGGTCGCGGTGGACCGGGAAGAGCGGCCTGACGTCGCGACCACCAACCAGATCATCCGCACACTGCCGGTCCGCTACGAGTTCGATATCACCGACATCGAAGTCCATGACGTCGAGATCATGCTGGTGACTCCGTCCAAGGTGGTCAGCAAGCTGGTCAGTACCGAACTGGGCGCCTGCGGCTTCCGCACCGTCGTCGTCCGCGACCCGATCGAATCGATTGCGCTGGCCGTCCGCATGCCGCCCGATATGATCATCGCTTCCGCCGTGATGGACGGCTTGGGCGGCATGGACCTGTTGCGCGGCCTGAAGGCGATGACTCCCACCCATAAAGTCCCGATGGCGCTGCTGACCAGCCTGGACAGCGTGGTCAAGGACGTACCGGAAGGCATCATGGTTATCCGCGTCGGCGCGAACTTCGGCGACGATTTCGCCGCCGCCATAACGAAGTTCAACCTGGGGTAAACGGGTCCCCGTAGCTTGCTTTCACTGCCCCCAGCAGCGCTTGAACTTCTTGCCGCTGCCGCACGGGCATGGATCGTTGCGGCCGACGTGGCGGTACGGGTTCGATGCCTGCTTGGGCATGTTATGCTTAAGAGCCGAGATCAAGCCGCCGGCCCCTTGCCCGCCTAGGGCGATTTTATCGTCTCGGGTCAGTGCTGCCTCGTCTGCCCAGTCGTCGCGGATCGTCCAATCCCCAAGTTCCTCCACCAGATCACCGAAAGGATCGAACTCGTGGGGGACGCCCTGCATAACTTTACCGGCTTCGGCGTCCTTCAGTATCCGGTCGAAGTCGGGGCGGTCGAGGAACATCGGTTCGATCTTGCCGTCCCGAAAACTTTCCTCCACAAGTCCGCTCAACTCACGAAGACCGACCTGAGCAATCAGTTCCGCCCAGCTAGCCCAGGCAAGCCCTTCCGGGTCACCTTTCAACCTGCCGTGCAATTCGCGCAGATAAGCTATCAGTTCTTCCCGCTCAAGCTTGCCTCCAAGCATAAGCATGCCAAGCAGGTCGAACATTCGGCGCCGGACATAGACATCCACGTCCGCGTTCTCGATCAAGCCCTTGATCGGCGCCAGATTGCCATCGAACAGGTTGAATACGACGCGATGGGAGGTAGTGGTTATGGCATCGCCCAGCAGCCATTCGACCTTCTCGCCGTCCGATCCAAGCAGATCGGTAACCGCAGGGTATGCCGAAGTCGCCTGCCATGAACCGAGCATGTGAAATGCCAGGAAAATCGGGCCTTCCTCTCGGCGTCGATCAGATGCTCGACAGGAGTCTGTGCCCCATGGTTGATGATGTCCGTAAGCAGGGGGATCATGGTATCCCGCTGTCCCAGAATAGCGTGAAGGTCTCCTTCAAATATGCCGTCACACTGGCATAATGCCCGGCAAATTCCGGGCCGTGCCAAACTTCTGGATCGAACCTAAAGCAACATTGAAAAGGCCGCCCCGGTTTCCCGGAGCGGCCTTTTCATTTCCAACATCACGCCCGCAGCTTACGCCACGTTGGGCCGGTTTTCCGGCAGGCCCGGCATGACGCTTTCGCTGCCGTCGTGCTCGACATGGGTGGTTTCCCGGTCGCGCTCGGCGGCGATCTGCTTCAGGCGGTTGACGACCGAACCCGTAGCGGCGGGGATCAGGCGACCGACGATCACGTTCTCCTTCAGGCCGTCCAGGTTGTCCACGCGGCCCGAGACTGCTGCCTCGGTCAGCACGCGGGTCGTTTCCTGGAACGACGCGGCGGAGATGAACGACTTGGTCTGCAACGAAGCCTTGGTGATGCCCTGGAGGACAGGCCGCGCCTTCGCCGCACGGAGCTGGACGCCATCGGCGCCGGCTTCCGCAATGACCTTCTCGTTCTCGATGTCGAACTCCTGACGGTCCACCTGCTCGCCCACCAGGAAGGTGGTGTCGCCGGCGTCCTCGATCTCGACCTTCTGCAACATCTGGCGAACGATCACTTCGATGTGCTTGTCGTTGATCTTCACGCCCTGCAACCGATAGACCTCCTGGATCTCATTGGTGAGGTAGGCGGCCAGCGCCTCCACACCCATGACTGCCAGGATGTCGTGCGGGACGGGGTTGCCGTCCATCAGCAGGTCGCCGCGCTGGACGTAGTCGCCTTCCTGGACCGAGATGTGCTTGCCCTTGGGGATCAGGTATTCCTTGGGCTGCTCGCTCTCGTCATTCGGTACGACGACGATCCGGCGCTTCGTCTTGTAGTCCTTGCCGAACTCGACCCGGCCATCGGTCTCCGAGATGATCGCGAAGTCCTTGGGACGGCGGGCTTCGAACAGCTCGGCGACGCGCGGCAGACCACCGGTGATGTCACGCGTCTTGGAGCCTTCACGCGGGATACGAGCCAGCGTGTCGCCCGCCCGGACGCGGGCGCCGTTCTCGATCGACAGGATGGCATCGACCGACAGGTAGTAACGAGCCTCGACGCCGTTGGGCAGCTTGACGATGTCGCCCTTCTCGTCGCGCAGGGTGATGCGCGGCTTGAGGTCGGCACCGCGCGGCTGCTGCCGCCAATCGACCACGACCTTGCTCGAAATGCCGGTCGCCTCGTCCATCACTTCGCGGACGGAGACGCCCTCGATCAGATCGACATAGGCGGCGACACCCTCGCGCTCGGTGATGATCGGCAGGGTGTACGGGTCCCACTCGGCCAGTTTGTGACCGCGCACGACCTTCTCGTTCTCGCCCGCCAGCAGCTTGGCACCGTAGGGAATACGGTGACGCGCCTTCTCGCGGCCCTGATCGTCCACCAGCACCAGTTCGCAGTTACGGCCCATCACGACCGGAACGCCTTCGGAGTTCATGACGACGTTGCGGTTCTTGATCTGCAAGGTCGCATCGAACGCCGCCTCGACCGAGGACTGCTCGGCACCGCGCTGGGCGGCACCGCCGATGTGGAAGGTACGCATCGTGAGCTGCGTGCCCGGCTCGCCGATCGACTGGGCGGCGATGACGCCGACGGCCTCACCGACGTTGACCAGCGTGCCACGGGCCAGATCGCGGCCGTAGCACTTGGCGCAGACGCCGTCGCGGGTGTGGCAGGTCAGGATCGAACGGATCAGCACCGAGTCGATGCCGGCCTGCTCGACCTTGTCCACCAGCGCCTCGTCGATCAGCTCGCCGGCCCCGACGACCACTTCACCGGTCAGCGGGTTCTTCAGATCGATCGCCGAGGTACGGCCGAGGATACGCTCCGACAGCGGCGAGATCACTTCGCCACCGTCGATCACGGCCTTGACGGTGATGCCGTCGGTGGTGCCGCAATCGACTTCGACGATGATCGCGTCCTGCGCCACGTCGACCAGACGACGCGTCAGGTAACCCGAGTTCGCCGTCTTCAAGGCGGTGTCGGCCAAGCCCTTACGGGCGCCGTGGGTGGAGTTGAAGTACTCCAGCACGGTCAGGCCTTCCTTGAAGTTCGAGATGATCGGCGTCTCGATGATCTCACCCGACGGCTTGGCCATCAGGCCGCGCATGCCGGCGAGCTGCTTGATCTGAGCCGCCGAACCACGCGCACCGGAGTGCGCCATCATGTAGACCGAGTTGATGCCCTGCCCCGGACGGTCCTTCTTGATCACGTCCATCATCGCGTTCGCCACCTTTTCGGTGGTGTCCGACCAGACGTCGACGACCTTGTTGTACTTTTCGCCCTGGGTGATCAGGCCGTCCAGATACTGCTGCTCGTATTCCTTGACCCGCTCCTGGGCGTCGGCGACCAGCGCCGCCTTTTCCGGCGGAATCACCATGTCGTCCTTGCCGAACGAGATGCCGGCGCGGCAGGCGTGGCCGAAACCCAGCTTCATCAGACGGTCGGCGAAGATCACCGTCTCTTTCTGGCCGCAGTGACGGTAGACCAGATCGATGACGTTGGTGATCTCCTTCTTGGTCAGCACGCGGTTGATGACCGAGAACGGCACCATCTTGTTGCGCGGCAGGATCTCGGACAGCAGCATGCGGCCGGGCGTGGTCTCCAGGCGAACGGTGATGGGGTTGCCCTCATCGTCGATCGTCTTGTACCGCGCCTTGACGCGTGCGTGCAGGCTCACCGCCTTGCTGTCGAGCGCCTGCTGGATCTCGCCGATATTGGCGAAAGCCATGCCCTCGCCCTTCTCGCCGGGCCGGTCCATCGTGATGTAGTACAGACCCAGGACGATGTCCTGGCTGGGGACGATGATCGGCTTGCCGTTGGCGGGCGACAGGATGTTGTTGGT
>DASQKT010000329.1:0-2072 GCA_035630415.1 Skermanella sp. | reverse complement strand
GGCCCGCGCCATCGTCGGCAACCTGCCGGCTTATGTGTCCTTCGACATCGATGTCCTCGACCCGTCGATTGCGCCGGGGACCGGCACGCCGGAAATAGGCGGCATCACGACGCGGGAAGCTCAGAAGATGCTCCGGCTGCTCAGCGGCCTGGACATCGTCGGCGCCGACCTTGTCGAGGTATCGCCGCCCTTCGACCCCTCCGGCGCCACGGCGCTGACGGCGGCGACGATCATGTTCGAGCTGCTCTGCGTCGTGGCTCAAAGCATTTCCGACCGGAAGCAGAAGAGGAACTGACCATCATGTCAGCCGAACAACTCGTGAAGATCCCCGCCCGCAAGGGCAAGGCCGCCTTTGTCGCCAAGGGGCAACTGGTCAAGATCATAAACACCCATGGCGAACAGGTCGTCGATACCTGGGCCTTCCGGCGCGATGACATGACGGAGTTCATGTCGAACGAGCACACCCGCGCCCATATCCTGAAGATTATTCCCAAGACCGGCGACGCGCTGCTGACCAACCGCCGCCGCCCGATCCTGACGTTGCTGGAGGATACTTCCGGCGGTGTCCACGACACGCTGATCGCCGCCTGCGACCGGTACCGCTACGAGTTACTGGGCTGCGAAGGGCACCACGACAACTGCACCGACAATCTGGCTCAGGGATTGGCGGACCTGGGACTGACTCCGCCGGAAACGCCAAGTCCGCTGAACTTGTTCATGAACATCCCGGTCGCCGCCGACAACAGCCTGTCGTTCGAAGCCCCGCCCGCTCCGGTCAAGGGCGGGTATGTCGTCCTGCGGGCCGAGATGGACTTGGTGATCGCGTTCTCGGCCTGCCCGCAGGACATCCTGCCGATCAACGGCGCCGCCTGCCAACCGACCGACGCGCATTTCAGCGTCTATGATGCGTGAAGCCTCTCAGGCGCGGATGACCGGGTAGCTCCGGTTGACCGTCTTGGCGACGAAGGCGGCGATGACGACCTTGATCAGGTCGCCGGGGATGAAGGTGATCGATCCCGCCGCCGCCTTCTCCAGCGGCAGCCCCGCGATCAGGCTCAGGCCGATGATACCGATGACATAGACGACGAAGATGCCGCCGGCTGCGCAGGCGGCCAGGAGATGCGCGAAGCTGAGGCGCTTCCAGAAGCGCTCGGTCAGCCAGCCGGTCACGAATGCTCCGATCGGCCAGGACACCAGGAAACCCGCCGTCGGTCCGAAGAAGACGCCAAGTCCGCCGCGCCCGCCTGACAGCAGCGGCAGTCCGACCGCGACCAGCGCCAGGAACAGCACGATCGCCAGCGCACCGCGCTTGGCGCCCAGAATAGAGCCCGCGAGCATGACGCCCATGGACTGCGCCGTGACCGGCACGGGAATGAAGCCGACCGGAATCGGGGGCATCAGCCCAAGAGCGGCCATGATGGCGGCGAACAGGGCAACGTGAACCATATCGCGAGTGGTGAGCATTTCGGTTGAATCCGGTTTCTTCGAGGAAATCTATCTGGGCGGAGAGTGGTGTGGACTTCTGCTTCGGAAAACTCAATCCGGATCGTAGCCGCGCGCCTCTATGGCGTCGGTCAGCACGCTCGCCATGCGCAAGGTTTTGACGATCAGCGGCACGGCGACGGCGGCGATGCTCCGCTCCAGCCCACGTGCCTGCTGAGCCGCGCGGATCTCCCGCACCAGATCGACCAGCAGCGGGACGAAGCGGATCGCCAGCGAGATCATCAGACTGATCTTAGCCGGATTGACCCCGATGATCCGCAGGGGCCGGAGGGCTGCTTCCAGCGCATCGACCATATCCGACACGCGCGTCGTCAGCGTGATCACGACCGCCAGGGAAACCAGGATGGTGAAGCGCAGCACCGTCACCAATCCGCTCTGCCAGCTTACCAGCAGCGCATGGATCGCGAAGAAGAACAGCGCCAGAAACAGCACTGGGCGAAGCTGGGCCACGACCTCGCGGGCGGGCAGTCGGGCGACGGCGAACAGGCCCAATACAGCGACGAGAACAGCGGCAAGCACCCGCCAATCTTCCACCGCGATCAAGGCCAGCGCCGATAGCGCCAGCGCCA
>DASQKT010000328.1:0-6359 GCA_035630415.1 Skermanella sp. | reverse complement strand
AGGCCAGCTTGCCGCCGCACTGGAGCCCGTGGCCGACCGCTTGCTGAAACGCTACAAGGTGCTGAAGGATGCCATCGCCGCCGCACAGTCCGCAAAGGACGCTAGGGCCGAAAAGCAAGCCAGGGACGAAATCGCCTCCTTGATGCTGTTCAAGCATAATCTGGGAGCGTTCCAGCGGGTCTACGCCTTCCTTTCTCAGATCTTTGACTACGGCAACACCGCCATAGAGAAGCGGGCGATCTTCTTCAAGCGCCTGCTGCCGTTGCTTGCGTTCGGCAGGGAGCGCGACGGCGTCGATCTGTCCAGCTTGACCTTGACCCATCTCAGCCTGAAGCATAGAGGAAGCCGAAACCTCACGATCGGAGAGGGCGACGGTGCCAAGCTGAAGCCCTTCACGGCACCGGGCGGCGGGGAGGGCCACGACAAGGAGATGGCCTTGCTGAGTGAGATCATCGCCAAAATGAATGATCTGTACGAGGGGAACTTCACCGACGGCGACAAGCTTGTTTTGGTCAATGGCGTGATCAAGGAAAAACTGATGGAGTCCGAAACTCTGGTTCAGCAAGCTATTCACAATACAAAAGAACAGTTCGCCAGTTCACCCGATCTGAGCAGAGAACTAACGAACGCCATTATGGATGGATCTGCCGCTCAAAGTCTGATGTGCAGACAAGCGTTGGACTCGAAGAAAATATTGCTTGGTCTTTTGGACATCCTGCTGGGTCCAGCAGAACTCTATGAAGCGCTTCGCGCCCGTGGCGGCATCCACGCCCCCAGTGTCATGGCGGTACATGTTTGAAAACGGATACGGCGGTACCTGCGGGAACCGGAACTGATCCGTCTCTGGCGATCTTGAGTTATAAAAAGAAAGGGCACCCTAAGGTGCCCTTTCCCGAGCAGGAACGGCATTGCTGCCGTTCGGAATTTGCGACCCCACGAAACTTGCAATCGTCACCCGCAGGGTCGGCCACCTTTCGGTGGTCTCGAGGCTGAACGACCGAAATCGCCAGCAATCAAGACGAATATGGACTAGGCCAGTGCCTGGGTCAACGTCCCTAAACCGAGTGCGTACAGGACACAGCAGCGCACCCTGATCAAGTCTCCTGAACAGATCTTCGGCGTGAAGTATTTGCGTTTTCCACTCTGATCCCGTTCAGTCCGGAAAAGGTCGAGACGTTCGAAACAAACCGTCGCCAACATGTCAGCCTTGACCCACATCGTAGTTGAGGTGAAAGGATGAGGTAGGACTTCCGTCAGTTCAAGCCGGCATTGGTGCAGCAATTCGCTTGCCGGTGGCGTGGTGCTGAGCGGGACAACTGTGCAGAGACCATCACGTCGCTGAAGCCTGGGCGAAATCACAATGGCGGGGCGACGCTTGACCATTTCCGGTGCGATAAAGCCTGTATTATAGTTGCATAACAATATGCTACCTGGAGCAACTGGATATTTAATGGGCATTGGCTCACCGTAGACATTGCTGCCGATAAAGCGGAAGAATTAATACTTCCGATGAAAGAGGCATGCGTATGCAACGCGATCGGCGTTGTGTCCAATGGATTTATCGATCTCTCCGCGACCTTCATTCCCAGGAACTCGCACGCTTCAACAAAGTCTCCCCAACCCAAGCAATCATGCTGCACCGCAACAAAACACCGATGGTCCTGCTCATTTCGGACAAGAAACAATCGTTAAGACTGTCCCTATCGTATAGTTGTTCCACGTCCCCGATTGGCGGATATTGCGCACTTTCCTTCCGTCGTCCGAGGCCGTTCCAAACCGGCTGAGCGGCGGATGCTTTCGCATCGCCATGAAAGGCACTCTGTGAATGACAAGGTCCATTCAGACGCTCGGCTGGATCGCCGTCACGCTGGCGCTGACGTTCGCATTCGGCTGGATCGCGCTTAACAGGGGGGAGACGATCAACGCCCTGTGGATCGTCGTGGCCGCCGTTTGCGTGGCGCTTCTCGCGTACCGGTTCTACAGCCTGTTCATCGCCCAGACCGTCCTCCAGCTCGATCCCAGACGGCCGACCCCGGCGGTCCGGTACAACGATGGCCTGGATTATGTCCCGACCAACAGATACGTGCTGTTCGGCCACCACTTCGCGGCCATCGCGGGTGCCGGGCCGCTGGTCGGGCCGGTGCTGGCGGCGCAGCTGGGTTATCTGCCGGGCACGCTCTGGATTCTGGTCGGCGTGGTGTTCGCCGGCGCCGTGCAGGACTTCATCGTCCTGTTCATCTCCATGCGGCGCGATGGCCGGTCGCTGGGCGACATGATCCGGAGCGAGATGGGGCAGGTGGCCGGCGTGATCGCCATGTTCGGCGTGCTGCTGATCATGATCATCCTGCTGGCGGTCCTGGCCCTTGTCGTGGTCAAGGCGCTGGCGCACAGCCCCTGGGGCAGCTTTACCGTCTTCGCGACCATCCCCATCGCGATGCTGATGGGCGTCTATACCCGCTACCTGCGGCCCGGCCGGATCGGCGAGATGTCGGTGATCGGCTTCGCGGCCCTGATCGCCGCCATCTATTTCGGGCAGATCGTCAGCGAGAACCCGACGGCGGCTGAGATGTTCACCTTCAGCGGCGAAACGCTGGCGCTGACCATCATTGGCTATGGTTTCGTCGCCTCCGTGCTGCCGGTCTGGCTGCTGCTGGCGCCGCGCGACTATCTCTCCACCTTCCTCAAGATCGGCACGATCCTGGGGCTGGCGCTCGGCATCCTGTTCGTGATGCCGGACCTTCAGATGCCGGCGGTCAGCCGCTTCGTCGACGGCACCGGTCCGGTGTTCTCCGGGGCGCTGTTCCCCTTCCTGTTCATCACCATCGCCTGCGGCGCCGTCTCAGGCTTCCACTCGCTGATCGCGTCGGGCACCACGCCCAAGATGATCGAGAACGAAGACCAAGTCCGGCTGATCGGCTACGGCTCCATGCTGATGGAAAGCTTCGTCGCCATTATGGCGCTGATCGCCGCCTGCGTGCTGGAGCCGGGGCTGTACTTCGCCATGAACAGTCCGGCCGGACTGATCGGCACGACGCCGGATCAGGCGGCGCAGGTCATCAGCTCCTGGGGCTTCGTGATCACGCCCGAGATGCTGACCCAGACGGCGGCCGATGTCGGGGAAGGCACGATCCTGTCGCGCGCCGGCGGCGCTCCGACCCTGGCGGTCGGCATGGCGCATATCCTGTCCGGCGCCATCGGCGGCAAGGCGATGATGGCGTTCTGGTACCACTTCGCCATCCTGTTCGAGGCGCTGTTCATCCTGACCACGGTCGATGCCGGCACCCGCGTCTGCCGGTTCATGATCCAGGACCTGCTCGGCACCTTCGTTCCGGTCATGAAACGAACCGATTCGTGGATGGCGAACGTGGTCGCGACGGCCCTGGCGGTCACCGCCTGGGGCTATTTCCTGTACCAGGGCGTCGTCGATCCGCTGGGCGGCATCAATACGCTGTGGCCGCTGTTCGGCATCTCCAACCAGATGCTGGCCGCCATAGCGCTGATCCTGTGCACCGTCGTCCTGTTCAAGATGAAGCGGCAACGTTACGCCTGGGTAACGATCGTGCCGACGGCGTGGCTGCTGATCTGCACCCTGACCGCCGGCTGGCAGAAGCTGTTCCACCCCAACCCCGCCATCGGCTTCCTGTCCCATGCCGGCAAGTTCAGCGACGCGCTGGCCGCCGGCACCATCCTGGCCCCGGCCAAGACGGTGGAGGAGATGAACCGCATCATCTTCAACGACTACGTCGATGCGGTGCTGTGCGGTCTGTTCATCGCCGTGGTGCTGTCGATGGTGGTCTACGGCGTCCTCGCGATTCGCAAGGCGCTTGCCAACCCGAACGTCACCACCCGCGAAGTGGGCGGCGACGAAACCGCCCGGCAGGCCACCCGTCTGGCCTCCAGGGGAGCGCGGCATGCATGAGGCCGCCATGCAGGAGTTCAGGGCGATCTTCAGCCGGCTGAAGCAGACTGGCCGGCTGATGGTCGGGGTTCCCTGCTACGACACCTATGTCGCCCACCGGCTCGCCAACCATCCGGACGAGCCGGTCATGACCTACGAGGAGTTCTTCCGCGACCGGCAGGACACCCGCTACGGCGTCAAGGGCGGCGGCATGAACCGCTGCTGCTGAGGCGGTGGCCGTAGAGCAAAAAGGAAAGGGGCGCCGGCCAGTGGCCGGTGCCCCTTTTCGTTACTGAGTACTATCACCCGATGGCGAAGAAGGCCTGCGGATTCTGCTGGATGTCGGCGGCGGAGACGTTCATCAGCGTGATGGTGTCGCCGTTGCCGAGGTCGATCACGGCATGGCCGCCGGAATCGACGACGCGGCTTGCCAGATCGTCGGCACTGGCGACCTGAAGGCCGTTGATGTTGCGGGAGACGAGCAGGATATCCTCGCCCTTGTTGAAGTCCATGACGACGTCCTGGCCGCCGCCACCCCGGAACACGAAGGTATCCGCACCGGCGCCGCCGGTCAGCGTGTCGTTGCCGTTTCCTCCGCGCAGGATATCGTCGCCCGAGCCGCCGAACATCACGTCGGCGCCGTTGCCGCCGGCCAGCACGTCGTTGCCGGAACCGCCATGCAGGATATCGTTGCCGTTGTCGCCCCTGATGTAATCGTCGCCCGACCCGCCGTAGAGCACGTCGTCGTGGCCGCCGCCCAGCAGCGTGTCGTTGCCGGAGCCGCCGTACAGGGTATCCCGACCGTCGCCGCCGTCCAGGACGTCGTTGCCGCTGCCGCCCTGGAGGATGTCGTGCCCGTGCTGGCCCTTGAGGATGTCGTTGCCGGACCCGCCGATCAGGACGTCGTCGGACGTGCCCCCCATCAGGATGTCGTCGCCGCTGCCGCCCAACAGGATGTCGGAACGGGCGCCGCCGTCGAGGTAATCGTCGCCGGCTCCGCCTTCGAGCAGGTCTTCGCCCCAGTTGCCGAACAGCATATCGTCGCCGTCACCGGCAATGATATGGTCGGCCCTGCCGCCGCCGTTCAGAAAATCGGCATCGTCAGTGCCGTATTGAGTGTCGTACGCACCACCGGGAAGTGTCGCCATGAGCAGCCTCGCGCTGAATCGTTTGTCTGATGTTTCCAGTCTGTAACGCGAATTTGGCTTAACCCTATCGATCGCTCAAGTGATGAATAGCCGGTTCACTATTTGTCACAAAATGCCGGAGAATGATTTGAGAATGGAGACAAAACGGCCGGTAACACTGGCCTTTTCATTACCCAAGGCCCAAAGTTGTTCGGCAGCGGGCTTCTACCCGCCTGATTTCAATGATAGACACAGCGGGGGAGACGCAGCATGGACCAGTTCACGGGCGGTTGCCTGTGCGGGAACGTCCGGATCGTGGCGTCGGGACGCCCATACCGGGTCGGCCTTTGTCACTGTCTCGACTGCCGCAAGCATCATGGGGCTCTTTTTAACGCTTCCGCGATATTCCCGCAGGATGCGGTGACGATCGACGGCGAAACGCGCGATTATGCCGGGCGGTTTTTCTGTCCCCGCTGCGGTTCGTCCATCTTCGCCCGCACCGGGGACGAAATCGAAGTGAACCTGGGCTCCCTGGATGCTCCTGACCAACTGATGCCGACCTACGAGAGCTGGATAGTCCGTCGCGAGTCCTGGTTGCCGCCGTTTCCGCTTACGAGACGGTACGACCGCGATCGTGACGCCACGAGTCGCTTCGAGGAGTAGGCGGGATGACTGGCTGCTGGCGCGTCATGACGGCGGGGGATCTGCCCCTCGTGGAGCGGATCGCGGAGGTCGTGCATCCGGACTATCCGGAGTCGGGAGAAGTACCGGCGGAGCGGCTGAGCCTGTTCCCGGCGGGCTGCCTGATCGCCGAAAACGGGCAGGGCGACGTGCTGGGCTACGCCGTCAGCCATCCGGGCCGGATCGGCCGGCCGCCGGCGCTCGACAGCCTGCTCGGGCGGATCTCTCCCGACGCGGACTGCCTGTATCTGCACGACGTGGCGTTGCTTCCCGAAGCGCGGGGACTGGGCCTGGGCGAATCGCTGGTGGACCTGCTGCGGGCTCTCGGCGCCCGGTCCGGCTTCACGCTGCTGGCGCTGACGGCGGTCAACCGCTCGACGCCTTATTGGAGACGCCGGGGCTTCACCGACTATTCGGGCGATGGGGTGCTAGCCGCCAAGCTGGCCTCTTATGGCGGCGACGCCGTCTACATGATCTCGGAAGTCTGACGGCCAACCATATTGCGTTGCGGCCGGGTTGCTTTTGTCAGGGAACGGCTATCGCCGTTCAACGTTGTGATGCCGATCCAACTGGTGCGCATCGCGCGGAGGCCGTCCCATGAAGTATTCGGTAAGCTGCACGCTTGGTTACGAAGTAGCGGAGGAGACGGTCTG
>DASQKT010000327.1:0-14765 GCA_035630415.1 Skermanella sp. | reverse complement strand
CCCTCAGCCTGCCAACCGAGCCCGCCGCAGCACGGCGCAATGCCGCCGCTTCTTCAAATATCCAATAACGTGTATGTAAAGTAAGTAATTTCTCGTTATAATAACAAAAAGCACAAAAACACAACTGCATGCGGCGCCTTGGCATGCGGCACCATTGCTCAGTCACGTGTGAACGGAATGGGGTAGGATAGCCCGAGTTGGTGAAGGGACTGGTTTCATTCGCCTTGAAATGGATTGATTAGTAATAAATGTTTAATTATTATATGGTCAATCTCACGAAATTTTTGCGTGCGGCGCGATCGAAAAATTGCCGGCCAAAAGCGCCTGCGGAGTTGAGTGATGGCCGAAGGTCAACTAGCGGATCCTTTCGGAGCCTTCGTCACCGCGATGGATGACATATTCGTCGCAACCCTGGCCTCCAGCTTCCTCGACAAGTCACCCCAGTGCCTTGCGTATTTCGGGTTGGACAGGTCGTCGCGGTTCGCCAATTCCAACTTCGTGCGGATCTTCGGTTTCGATCCGGCATCCGACAAACCGTCGACGCTTGCGGCCATCATGGGCCAGCAGGCAGGCGGCAGGATCGAAGCGCTGGAAGCCCGCGTCCTGGCCGGCGAAACCGTGACATTCAGCCTCACGGTCTCGCCGCCGGCCACGGGCACGACCGAGATTTCCGGCTTCCTCATCCCGCATGCCGATGCCGGCGGAGCGGTCATCGGTTACATCGCCGCGATTGAGGACGTGACCGACCGCGAGCGGGCGTTGGACATCCTGTTGCGGCGGGAAAAGTTCGTGACGTCTCTGCTCGACGCGGCGGTGGACGGCATCCTTACGATCGACGCCAGGGGCGTCATCCAGTCGGTCAACCGGGCCTGCTGCAAGATGTTCGGCTATGACGAGATCGAGTTGGTCGGCGCTCCGATCGCCATGCTGATGCCTACTCCCCACCAGCACCGGCACGCCGCCTATGTCGACAACTACATGTCGTCGGGCCGGGCCAAGATAATCGGTACGGGCCGCGAAGTGCTGGCGAAGCGCAAGGACGGTTCGGTCGTTCCGATCCATCTCAGCGTGGGTGAGATGCGGTTCGGCGACGAGGTCACCTTCATCGGCATCGCGCGGGACGTGTCGGACCGCCACGCGGCGGAGGAACGTGCCCGTTTCCTGACCAATCACGATCCGCTTACCGGTCTGCTGACCCGCCGCGCCTTCCTGGAGCAATGCGATCGCGAAATGGCGGTCAGGCTTCCCCGCGGCGACATGACCCACGTCGTCTTCAGTTTCGACGTCGATCAGTTCCGGGAGATCAACGAAGGGTTGGGCTACCATGTGGGCGACGGCGTTCTCAAGGCCATCGTCGCACGCTTCGCCGAAGTGCTGCCCCGCGACGCCATCCTGTGCCGCGTCGGCGCCGACGAATTCGCGGCACTGGCCTGCTTCCCCAGCCGCGTCGTGGCGGAGGAGATAGCGGACCATGCCCATGCCCGGCTGCTAAGCCCGATCTACGTGGACCGCCAGCTCGTGCTGGTCCGCATGAGCATCGGAGGCGCCGTCTACGATCCCAGCATCAAGCGGGTCGAGGAGTTGCTGACCAAGGCGGAACTGGCGCTCCAGACGGTGCAGCACCAGGGCGGCAACGGCGTCTGCTTCTATACGCCGGAAATGGCCCTCGCCGCCAGCCGGCGCACCCTGCTGACGATGCATCTTGCCCATGCGGTCCAGCGCAACGAACTCAACGTGGTCTTTCAGCCGATCATCGAAGCGAAGACCGGGCGTGTTTTCGGGGCCGAAGCGCTGCTGCGCTGGTCGCACACCAGCCTCGGCTCGGTTTCGCCCGGAGAGTTCATTCCGATCGCCGAGGACAGCGGCCTGATCGTCTCGATCACCGACTGGGTGCTGGAAGCCGTGGCTGAGCAGGTGGACCGTTGGCACGACGAAGGTGTCCGGTGCGGCCGGGTCTTCATGAACGTTTCCGGCCAGCAGTTCCTGCGCGGCAAGCTGACCACGCGACTGGCCGAGCTGATGAAGGAAAAGCCCCACATGACCGGGCTGATCGGCATCGAGATCACCGAACAGGCAGCAGTCCGCGACCTCAAGGCCACGGTCCAGGCGATCTCCGAACTTGCCTTGATCAGCGTGGAGACCGCGATCGACGACTTCGGGACCGGCTATTCTTCGCTCAGCTACGTCCAGCAGCTCCCCATCACCAAGCTTAAGATCGACCGCATGTTCGTCGATGGCGTGCCGCACAACAGGAAGAACGCGGCGCTGGTCCGCGCGGTCGTCGGCATGGCCCACGGCCTGGGACTGACCGTGGTGGCGGAAGGCGTCGAAACCCTGGCGCAACGCGACTTCCTGACCGATGTCGGATGCGATCTGCTTCAGGGCTATCTGTTCTCGCAGCCGGTCCCGCCCAAGGCGCTGGTCCACCTGATTGCCGATCAGCCGGAAAGCTGGAAGCCCGTCTCCAGGATCGGATCGAAGGTACCGGCGGAATAGCGGGGCGCGACCAATTGGTAGCGTGATCACCGGGAAGCTAAATTCCTGTGGCGATTTTTGTTCGCGTGACCGAAAGTGGTACCTCACTCATTCGTCGGTCTACCGATACATGCTGGCCCGCTGTCCGCCCGAAGATCTTGGCACCATCCTGGAAACGTTTGGGGCGCCCGCGTTCATAGCTGGTTCGTCTGCCGGCGGCGCAACACCCATACTCGCTGCCAATGGACGGCTTGTAGCTGCTCTCGACGGTGTCGGGCTTTCCAGCCTTGCCGCCGGGCTTGAGCCGGAGTTCGAGCAGTGCCGGTCCGGCGGCGCCCCGGTCGAACTGGATTATCCGGTGTCTCTGTCGCGGGGGACCGAGCGTTGGCGCCTCGTCCTGGCGCCGGTCCCGCTGAACGGCGCCGTGGCGCGGATCGTCGTCACCGTGGCCGCCCGCCAGCCGGCACCCATGCCTGAAAGCGTTCCTCCCGCCGCAGTCCACCCGGAAAGCCGAATCAGGGCCATCGTCGAAGATCAGGTAGGCCTGATCTGCCGGTACGACCCGGATTCCAAACTCAGTTTCGTCAACGGCGCCTATGCCCGCCGGTTCGGCAGGGAACCGGACGACATGGTCGGCCGCCGCATCACCGATTTGCTTTCTCCTGACGAGGCCGTCCGGTTTTTGGCGGCGCTCGGGACCCTAACTCCGGAACGCCCGCTGGGCATTTCCGAGCGGTCGGCCATCCTGCCCGATGGATCGCGGATATGGCTCCGGTGGAGCGACCGCGCCTTCTTCGACGATAGCGGCGCCGTGGTCGAATACCAGTCGGCCGGTATCGAGATCACCGACCACAAGGAGCTGGAGCGGCAGCTTCAGGAAAGCCGGGACCGTTTCCGGCTGGCCGTCGAAGGTACGCGTGACGGCCTGTGGGACTGGAACCTGCGGACCGACGACCTCTGGCTGTCGCCCCGGCTGAAGGAGATGCTGGGCTATTCGGACGAGGAACTGCCCAATGACCTCGCCGCCCTTCGCCAGCTCCTGATGCCGGAGGATCAGGCCACGGCGCTGGAACAGCTTCACCGCCATTGGGAAGACGGCCGGCCTTATGAACTGACGGTGCGCTACAGGCACCGTGACGGATCGATTCGCCACATCCTGGCGCGAGGAGCTACGGTCTACGACGACGAGCATCAGCCGCTCCGGATGGTCGGCGCCCACACCGACGTGACGGCTCTGGTCGAAACGGGCAATCTCCTGCGGGTCGCCAAGGAGCAGGCGGAACTGGCGAGCCGCGCGAAGTCCGAATTCCTGGCGATGATGAGCCATGAACTGCGCACGCCGCTGAATGCCATCATCGGCTTCGCCGAGATCCTGCGGGACGAGCTTTTCGGTCCGCTGGGCAGTGCCCGGTACCAGGGATACGTCCAGGATATCGTCGGCAGCGGTCGGCATCTGCTGACGCTCATCAGTGATATCCTGGACTTGTCACGCGCCGATGCCGGGCAGTTGACGCTGCGGGAAGCGATGCTCGACCTGACGTCGGTCGCGCGCAGCCAGCTTGCCCTGGTGGAAGCGGCCGCCGCTGCCGGCGGCGTCAAGCTGGAATGCGCGGCGCCGGTGCCCGGTCCCATGATATCCGGCGACGAAACCCGCATCCGTCAGATCGTGCTGAACCTGCTGTCGAACTCGGTCAAGTTCACCCAGGCCGGCGGTGTCGTCCGGCTCGACATCCGGGAGGAGGCCGACGGCTCGATCGCGTTCTCCGTCACCGATACCGGCATCGGCATGAACCCGGAAGACGTGCCAAGGGCGCTGGAGCCGTTCAGTCAGCTCGACGGCGCGCTCAACCGCAGGCACGAGGGGACGGGGCTGGGGCTGGCGATCGTCAAGCGGCTGGTCGAACTCCATGACGGGGAGATGGTGATCGAAACGGCGCCCAACGAAGGAACCGTCATCACCGTTACCTTCCCGCCCAACCGCAACGCCGGCCACAGCGACATTCATCCTCGCCGCAAGCCGGCCGCCGAGCCCGTGTCCCTGGTCGCATATGGCGGTGCCGTCTATGGCCGGTTCGAACTGCTGGACACGCTGCTTCAGGCGGTGCCCATGGCGGTGGCCGTCGTCCGTGACGATGGGATTTGCGTGCGGGTAAACCATACGCTGTGCCGCCTTTCCGGCTACGATATGGTGGAGCTTCTCGGCAGGCCGATCCACACCTTGCTGGAGGAGGAGAGTCCTGCCGACGCGCAGCCCACGCCGGCCTCCCAGCCCCTACCGCCGGGGAAGTCGAAGTCGGGCGGCAAGAAGCGCCGGCGCGAGAGCCAGCTCATTACGAGGTTCGGCCGGTTCCGCACCGTCGACGTCATCCGGGAGCCCTTCAACGGCCTCGACGGCCATACCTACGCTCTGCTGCTGGTCAGCGACATCAGCGATCGCCGCCGCGCGGCGCGGGCCTTGCTCGAAAGCGAGGAGCGGTTCCGGCTCGCCGCCACCGCTGCTCGCTGCGGCATCTGGGATGCCGATCTCTCCAACGGCGATCATTGGCTGTCGGCGTCTTACTTCCATATCCTGGGACATGACGAGGATGCACTGGCGGCGAGCGACGCGGCATGGCGCGAGCGTATTCACCCCGACGACCAGCCGGCGGCCGACGCCGCGATGGCGGAGCATCTGGCCAACCGCACGCCCTTGTTCGAAGCGACGTACCGGATGCGCCATAAGTCCGGCCGCTGGCTTTGGATCGCCGCGCGCGGTGCCGCGTCGTTCGGGTCCGATGGCAAGCCGCGCCGCTTCGTCGGCACGCTGACGGACATCTCGGAGGAGGTCGAGGCGCGCGATGCCCTGGCGGAGCGCGAAGCCCAACTGCGCACCATCCTGGCAGTGGCTCCCACCGCCATCATAACCCTGGACGAGCACGCCCGGATCGAGCAGTTCAATCCCTGCGCCGAACGCATGTTCGGCTGGCGGGCCGAAGAGATCCGGGGGCTCGATGCCGGTCTTCTGCTGGCAGACGAGGTACTTACCGGTGCTGCCGTGCTCAGCCTGCTTCAGCCCGATCCCGTAAACCCGTCCAGGACCGCCGAGATCGTGGGGCGCCGGCGAAACGGCTCCGCCTTCCCGTTGCGGGTTGCCATGGCGTCCTTCGCGACCGCAGCGGGCCGGCGCTACGTCGGGATCGCTTCCGACATCTCGTCGAGACGGGCCGTGGAGGCGCAGCTGAGGGCGGCGCTACGCAGCGTCGACCGGCAGTTCGGCGAGTTCGTCAAGCTGTCCAACCGGCTGGACCGGATCAGGCGCGAAGCCGATCTGGCGCTTCTTACCGCCGAACAGTCGAACAAGGCAAAGTCGGAATTCCTGGCCCGCATGAGTCACGAACTGCGCACGCCGCTCAATGCGGTGATCGGTTTCGCCGAGATCATGCGCGGTCAATACTATGGTCCTCTCGGTTCGGAAAAATACCTCGAATATGCCGGGGATATCGACCAGTGCGGCCGTCACCTCCTTTCGTTGATCAATGATATCCTCGATATCTCGCGGATCGAGGCGGGCCGCCACGTCATGGAGGAAGAGCAGGTCGATCTCAACGTCACCGTGGCCTCATCCGCCCGCCTGCTGCGCGATCGTGCGGCCGGGAAGGGCGTGGTCATGGCGGTGCGGGCCAATCCGGTGCCCGTCGTGATGGGCGATCCCCGGACGCTCAAGCAAGTGATCGTCAACCTGCTGACCAACGCCGTGAAGTTCACGCAGCCCGGCGGGCTGGTCGAAATCGGTACCATGACCGATGCCTCGGGCGGTGTCTGCGTCGTCGTCAAGGATACCGGCATCGGCATTCCCGATGGCGAGATCCCCCGCGTGCTCGAAGCTTTCGGCCGCGCCAGCAATGTCCATCAGACGGGGGAGGAGGGGGCTGGACTCGGGCTCGTGATCGTCGGGTCGTTCCTCCGCTTGCATGGGGCCACCCTGGATATCGACAGTGCGGTCGGCATCGGCACCACCGTCACCGTGCGGCTTCCGATCGAACGCGTACTCGGCACTCAGCGCCAACTTCAACCCTGGGATATCATCGATGACCGGTAAGGTGCCGGATAACTGGGTGAAGCTGGACCAGACCCAGCTCAGTGCGGTAATCGCTCGCCATGCCTGGTTCAAGCGCGGGTCCAAGCAAGGGGCCTGCGCCAATCTGGCGTTTCATGACCTGTCCGGCCTCAGCTTTGCCGGCGGCGACCTGTCCGGCGCCGATATGACCGGCGCGCTGATGAAGGGGATCGACGCGCGCGGCGCCGACTTCAGCGACGCCGTACTCTATGGCGCCGACCTGCGGCTGGCTCAATTGCAGCAGATCAACCTCAGCCGCGCCGACATGCGCGGCTGCTGCCTTCGCGGCGCCGACCTGACCGGCGCGGTGCTGGAACTGGCGAATATCCGCGAAGGGTCGCTTGCCCGCGTCTGCGACGAAAACCGGATATCGTTCGAGCTGGCTCCCGCCGAGTTGGTCGGGGCCAGTCTGAAAGGCGCTGACCTGACGCGGGCGCGCATCGCCGGCACGCTCGCCATGCAGGTGGACATGACCGACGCGGTGCTGACCGGCGCCAAGCTGTCGCGGGTCGATTTCCGCAATGCGAACATGACCGGCGTCGTCTTCGAAGGAGCTGATCTGATCGACGTAAACATGTCGGGCGCCACGCTTCATGGTGCCGTGCTGCGGGGAGCGAGCTGGAAGAACGCTCAGTTGACGGGCGCCGACCTGATGGGCGCCGTGGTCGATGGCGACATCCTGTCGGCCGCCGACGGTGCGCGGAACCTGCCGCAACCCGCTGCCAGTATCGTCATCGCGGACATGGTCCAGGCCCACGAACGCTGGATCGGGACCAAAGGGGGAGAGGGCAAGCGTTTCGAGGTCGCCGGGCTCGACCTCAGCGGACTGGATCTGCCCGGTGTCGATCTTGGCGGCGCCGTCATGACCAATTGCGTGCTGGCAGGCGCCAAGCTGGCGGGTGCGATCCTCACCGTGGTCGATCTGACCATGTCGGATCTCCGCAACGCCGACCTGCGGAACTGTGACCTTCGTGCCGCCACGCTGCGCCGGGCATTCCTTGCGGATGCCGACATGTCCGGCGCCATCCTGGATTCGGTACGCCTGAACGAAACCGCCGGGAACCGCCTGCTCTCGGCAAACCTGGAGCGCACCCGCTTCTGGGGGACCTCCTTGGTCGGGGCGTCTCTGCGCCGTGCCCGCATGATCGGGGCAGAGCTTTGCCGTGCCGACTTGACCCACGCGGATCTTCAGGACGCCGACCTTCGGCAGGCCATCCTGACCGGCGCCAAGATGGACCATGCCAATCTGGAGGGCGCGGATCTCGCCGGTGTCAGGGGCTTCGAAGCGCCGCCGGAGTGAGCGGCCGGCGCTTTTTCAGGCGTGCGTCCCGAAGCTATGCCGCATGGGCGTGACTGGGAGAAGTCTGCCGGACCGGAATCTGCGATCCCAGGATCATCCGCACTGCCACGGCGCCGTGGCGGGCATGTTCGGACGTGCCGGTAATGACCGCCGCGATGATCGCGCCGTCTACCAGGATGCCGATCGCCTCGGTCACCGCTTCCGGGTCGGTGACGCCGGATTGATCGGCCAGCGAACGGATGACCGCGAGCACCTTCTTCTTATGGGCCATGGCCAGCGAGCGGATGCGGGGATCTTCCTTGTTGTGCTCAGCCACCGCATTGATGAAGGCGCAGCCATAGAAGCCGTCCTGCTGGAACCAGTTCTCCAGCACGTCGAAGATACCGACCAGCTTGTCCGCCGGCGTCCCTCCGAGCTGGTCCACAGCCGTCTGGAACCAGGACCGCCAGGCTTCGCCTTCCCGTTCCAGAACGGCGAAGACAAGGCCCTCCTTCGAACCGAACTGATTGTAGAGCGTCATCTTGGCGACCCCTGCCTCGGCCAGGATCTTGTCGATCCCCGTGGCGTTGATCCCATGACGGCAGAACAGGCGCGTGGCGGTATTGAGAAGCCGATCTCCGGGTTTGGGCGTGAGCTGCTTTTTTTCCATCAGACTGCTTCCCCCTAGTTGGGCGCCGGTGCCAATGCGACAGCCGCTGGACGCGCCTGGACGACATGTGCCTGGACGACGTGAGATTGTCCTCCCCGGTCATCGTCGCAGCGCTAAACCACAAAAATACCAGGGTTATTTCTCCTAATACCAGTATTTCCCCGTCAAAGCAGTCCTGTGGAGTGCCGCAGCGGCAATATGTCCCGTCCTTTTCGCTGCCCGGCTGGCTCTCATGGCCGGCTCTCATACTTCGATACTCTTGATCCCGCAGGCTTAGCCGCCATCTCAAAGCCGCACCCACGATTTACCTCAGGGAGAATATTCATGATCATCACGACGACCGATCAGGTGGAAGGCCGCCGCGTTATCGATTACCTCGGTGTCGTGACCGGAGAGGCGATCATCGGCGTCAACGTCTTCCGCGACTTCTTCGCCGGCATCCGGGACATCGTCGGCGGCCGGTCGGGCGGCTATCAGAACGCCCTCAAGGACGCCCGCGAACACGCGATGGCCGACATGCAGGATGCAGCCAAGCGCCTTGGCGCGGATGCCGTCGTCGGCATCGACCTCGATTACGAGGTTCTCGGCAAGGAGAACGGCATGCTGATGGTCAGCATCAATGGCACGGCGGTGCGGCTGGGCTGATCAGCATCTCCTCGATCAGGGCATCGGCCTTTTCCAGCGGCAGCGGCTTGGCGAACAGGTAGCCCTGGGCGAACTCGCAGTTCAGCCGGCTCAGCGCCACCGCCGCCCCGTCGTCCTCCACTCCCTCGGCGTACAAATCGAGGTCCAGCGCCTTGCCAAGCGCCACGATCGTCCTGACGATCGCGGCGCTGTCGCTGTCGAACAGCATAGGCCTGATGAAGGACTGGTCGATCTTCAACCCGTCGATCGGGAAACGGTGAAGACGGCTCATGGACGAGTAGCCGGTACCGAAATCGTCGATCAGGATCTGAAAACCGCGTTCGCGCAGGCCGCGCAGGCGGTGCGACATCAGATCGTCGTCGCCGGCAAGCGCGGTTTCCGTCACCTCGAGCTTCATGCGCCGCACATCGACCCCGCTATGCGACACCGCATGGTCGACCAGCGCCCAGGCGTCGGGGTGGGCCAGTTGGGCCGGTGCGATGTTGATGCTCAAGGTCAAAGGCATTGCCGGGCCAAGCCGGTCCTGCCAGATCCGCATCTGGCGGCAGCCGGCGTGGGTGACCCAGTCGCCCAGATCGGTGATCAGGCCGCTTTCTTCCGCAATAGGGATGAATGTCGCCGGCGGGATCAGCCCGCGCTGCGCATGGTTCCAGCGGATCAGCGCCTCGAACCCGGTCAACCGCCGGTCCGGCAGCGATACGATAGGCTGGTAGAACAGTACGAACTCGTCCCGCTCGATCGCGCGGCGCATGTCGCTCTGGAGCCGCAGCATCAGCAACGGTTCGGACCGCATCTCGGGCGTGAACGCAAGGCAGCGGCTGCGGCCCTGGGCCTTGGCCTGATGAAGCGCCGTACCGGCATGGCGCAGCAGGTCGTCCGGTGATTCGTCGGTTCCCTGATGGAAGGCGAGGCCGATGCTGGCGGTCGGGAAGATCTCGTCCTGGTCGGGCACAGGATCATAGGGAGCCGAGAAGGCGGCGCCCAATCGCTCGGCGAAAGCCTGTGCCGCGTCGCGGTCGGCAAGCCCCTCGGCCAGCACGACGAACTCGTCGCTGGCCAGTCGCGCCAAAGTGTCTCCCGGCCGCAGGCACGCGGTAAGCCGGCGCGCCATTTCGACCAGCAGGCGATCGCCGATGGAATGGCCCAGGCTGTCGTTGATCAGCTTCATCCCGTCATAATCGATCAGGATCACGGTGGTCGAACCGCTGCCGGACAGCCGGATGCGGGCCAGCGACTGGGCGAGCCGGTCGATGAACAGCGCGCGGTTGGGCAGGTTGGTCAGACCGTCGTGGAGCGACACGTGTGCCAGCCTGTCTTCGGCCCTGCGGCGTAGCGTCACGTCCTCGACAGAGCCCTCCAGCCGCAACACATGGTTGTCCGGTCCGCGTATGGTGCGCATGCTGAAGCTGCCCCAGATCGGCGGGCCTTCCCGGCGGAACAGCGCCGCCTCGTACCCGACGACCCTGTCCTGGGCAGCGACCAGTTGCATCAGTTCGGCGCGTCTTGCCGGATCGACGAACAGGGGTGCACCGACCGGCGCGCGGGCTTCCATGAAACCCGTTGCGTCATCGAAGCCCAGCATCCTTGCCAGCGCCGGATTGACGTCGATGAACCTGCCGTCCGGCGACATCTGGAACAGCCCTTCGATCGCGTTCTCGAAGATCCCGCGATAGCGCTCCTCGGCCCGGCGCAGCGCCGCCTCGGTCCGGTTCCGCTCCTCCGCCGCCAGCGCCAGGGCGACGAAATCGCCGAGCGATGCCGTGAACACCTGCTCGTCGCGCGGCCAGCCGCGCGGCAGCCCGACATGTTCGATGCACAGCACGCCTACCGTCCGGCCGCCGAACAGGATCGGCGCGTCGAGCATCGACGAAATTCCAAGCGGGATAAGGTATCCGGTCGTAAACTCCGACGTACGGTGATCCGCCTGGGCATCGGCGGCGGCGATTACCCGATCTTCCAGGATGGCTTTGAAGTACTGGGGGAAATCGGATGCCTTGAGCACCAGCCGGTCGCTCCGTTCCCGTCCGGACCCGTCGATAATGTCGGCGCAGGTCAGCGACTGGCCATCCTCGTCCAGAAACCAGATGCTCGACCGCGCTACGTCCAGCGTCGCGACGGCCACTTCGTTGATCCTGCGCAGGCATTCTTCCAGGTCCGCACGAGCGAAACAGGAGTGGCGCGCCAGCGCGCCCAATGCTGAACCCTGCTGCTCGACCCTCAGATCCAGCTCCCGCACGTCGATCGACTCCAAGTCTTGCAATTGGCAGGGTACAACCTATCGATGGTCCATTAAAAAAGATTAAAACTGTGACTTAAATCAGGCGCGACTAAGAGGCGCTGATGGCGGAACCGCTTGAATCCTCCGGTAGCTCTATGCGGAAAAGCCGTCTTCACGATGAGCGCAAAAAACATTCCACTTGCCGGTCGATGGAGAATATTGATTACTGCTTTCGAGTAGAATCGCGTGTACTGACCTGTTCGTTCCCATGGGGCGGGATCGGCCGGCTGGAGGATGAGGATGACTGAGCCCGGACATCTGCCGGAGACGGAGTTCCAGCAGATTGAAGAATTCATTTCCCGCACCCCCCGCGGGCGGGAGTTTCTGCGTGAACATACGCGCCGGGCACAGACCGGCGTCGCCGAGGAAGTGCGCGTGCTGGTCTCGGACCTCCGCGACCTGTGGCGGCAGCAGGCAGACGCCAACAATCTGGTGAATCGCGTTCAGGTTCTGCGGCACGAGCTTCAGGACATGAGCGCGTCGATCTCGCAGGCGCGACGCGAGATCGCGGCACTGCGCCCGAGCGAGGACGGCAACGACCGGTTCTCCACCGCGTCGAACGAACTCGACGCCATCATCGTCTCGACAGAACGCGCGTCGTCGGAAATCCTGACATCGTCGGAACGCATCCTGGAGCTTATCGGCAATCTCCGTGAGGGTGGCGGCGACACGGCCGGCTACCTCTCCAAGATCGAGTCGGAGGTCATGGAGATCTTCACCGCCTGCTCGTTCCAGGACCTGACCGGCCAGCGCACCACCAAAGTCATCAACGTCCTGCGCTACATAGAGCAGCGCATTGGATCGATGATCGCCATCTGGGGCGAGGACAAGATGCCTCGCGGCGACCTGCCGTCCGATCCGGTGGACGAACGTCCCGACGCTCACCTCCTGCATGGCCCGTCCCTGACGGGTATCGATCAGAGCGAAGTGGACCAGCTCATGTCCGGCTTCGCCCTCCCGACCCCAAGTGCTCCGCCGCCGCCGCCCAAACCCAAGCCGGAAGTAAAGCCGATCCCGGTGGAGGAGGAGGCGGAAGCGCCGCATCCGTTGAACCAGTCCGCCATCGACGCCTTGTTCGGGTAGGGGGGCTTTGGTCATCGAAGCTTGAACTGCATTCAGCGGGGTAGCAATGGCTGCCCCGCTGTCGGCTTGTCCGGCGGCGCGCTTTCTTTCATCCATGATGTAAAGTGCTTCGCCCATGCGGGAATCCGCCGCACCGGCCCATGGGCTTTCATGGACTGGCGCGGCAACGCTTTCTCAGCCTATGATTTGCGGCATGGCATCATTACTGCGAAGGCGGACGCACAAGTGGTTATGAAGTCTCGTGACAGCCTGGATGAACCATGACCCGATCGCCTCGAAACGAAGCTTATATGTTGTCTCGCCTGGAACAGCTCTGCCTGGACAGGGGCCTGAAGATGACCGACCAGCGGCGGGTGATCTCGCGCGTGCTGTCAGCCGCGACCGACCATCCGGACGTCGAACAGGTCTATCGCCGTGCCGCCGATATCGATGCCAAAATCAGTATCGCCACCGTCTACCGCACTGTCCGCCTGCTGGAAGATGCCGGGGTGATCGAGCGGCTGGATTTCGGGGATGGCCGCGCCCGGTTCGAAGAATCCCGCGACGAGCACCATCACCACCTCATCAACGTCCATACCGGGGAAGTCATCGAGTTCCACAGCGATGAGCTGGAGGCCGTCAAGCAGAAGATCGCCCGTGAACTCGGGTTCGAACTGCTCGGTCACCGGCTCGAACTTTACGGTGTCCCGCTCAAGGGCGCACCTCAACGGAGCGAGCCATGAGCAAAGAGTCCCTGAAGAAAGCGACTGCTTCAGCCTCGATCTGCGGCGACGATCTCTCCTGCTGCCGTCCCGCCGTCCGCCGCGCCTATACCGAGCTGCGCCAGTGCGGCCAGCCGGAACGCTATGCGTTCGAGGCGGCAATGGCCGTGTTCCGCTATCACCATCCGGCCGCCGTGCCGCGACAGGCGGAACTTGTGGTCGCTGAATGGGTCTTCGACGGCGTCAGGCACTGAACGAAGCTACGTTTCCGCGAAAGCCTTGCCGCCGATCAGCATCCAGGTCAGCTCGTGCTTGTTGTGATGCAGATGGACGACCCGGCTGCCGGGGATCGCCGCGAATTCGCGGGTGATCGCGTGATCGGTCGCCCCCTGGAACTTGATCGTGCAGATGAAGTTGCTGCATAGCCCGCTGTCGATCCAGGTCCGTACTAGGCGCAGCAGCCGCTCCGGATAGCAGATCACGTCGGAACACAGCCAGTCGATCGGCCCCAGATCGGCCGGGGTGAGCGCGAAAGCGCTCTGCTTCCGGAAATCGACGCGCGGCAGGGCGGCGATCTCGGGCGCCAGCGGCGCCTTGTCGATGCTGATGACATGGGCGCCAAGCTCATGAAGCACCCAGGTCCAGCCGCCGGGACTCGACCCCAGATCGACCGTGACGGAACCGGGTCCCGGCATGCTGCCGGCAATCGCCAGCGCTTCCCACAGCTTCAGATAGGCCCGGTTCGGCGGAACAGTCCGGTTCTCGATAAACTCGACCTCGCCATTGCGGAACGGGCTGGAGCAGCGGGCCGACGCGATCAGCGTATGCTCGTCCTCCATCATCCACGACCCGAGCGGTGCCGTCGGCGCCGTAGCCGGGAACACCAGCGGCTTGGCCGAGACATGGGGAAGCTGCTCCTGGATCAGCTTGGCGCGGCCATGGTGGCGCACGGGGTAGAGCGCCCAGTTGCGCTGGATGCCGCGCAGGCTCCGCGCCGCCGACTTGATCGACGCGACCGGCAGGCGGACGGGGTCGTACCAGATGTTCTCGACCCAGGATACCGGACGCGGCGGACCGGGGGCAAAGACCAGACGGTCGTGGACCATGGCAACTTCGCCGAGTTCTGCCACCAGATCGTCCAGGAAGCCATCCGGCGCCAGATAGCCGGTCATCCCCAGCGGTTCGCCCGTATTGGTCGGCGGTAGAGGGTCGGACACGATGTTCTGGCTCCTGCTCAGGCGGAAACCCCGCATAGCCCAGCCGTCTCCGCCGATCAACCTCGCTAAGCCGAAGCCGGTTCAGCCCGTAGCACTCCGGGGCAGATCGAGGTCGGCCAGCGGATGCCGCTCGACCCGGTCCAGCGCTATGCCGTCCCGGTCGAACAGGTGGCAATGGGCGGCGGGGACCCCGATCCGCACCTGCTCGCCCGGATTGACCGGGCTGTCGCCGCCGGTCCGGATGACGACGCTCTGGCCGCCATCGACCCTGACATGGCAATAGGTCTCCCCGCCCAGCCGCTCGACCACGAAGACGCGGCC
>DASQKT010000326.1:0-2061 GCA_035630415.1 Skermanella sp. | reverse complement strand
CCGCGCGCGGCCTCGTGCTGCGCGCCGACATCACCGATCCGTCCAACTGGCGCGCCACCCGGCATCTGGACGACTGGCTGAAGAGCTACGACCTGATCGGCATTTCCGGCATCGACACCCGCCGGCTGACCCGCCGCATCCGCGACGGCGGCGCGCCGACCGGCGTCGTGGCCCATAGCCCCGACGGCGTGTTCGACCTGGAGGCGCTGCTGGCGCAGGCGAAGCAGTGGCCTGGGCTGGAGGGCATGGACCTTGCCAAGGACGTATCGTGCCGCCAGACCTACGACTGGGACGAGGGCATGTGGAAGCTGGGCGAGGGTTACGCCAAGCAGGAAAACCCGCGCCACCACGTCGTCGCGATCGACTACGGCGCCAAGCGTAATATCCTGCGCTGTCTTGCCGGGACGGGAGCCAAGGTGACAGTGGTGCCGGCGAACGCCACGGTCGAGGACGTCATGCGCCACAAGCCGGACGGTGTCTTCCTGTCCAACGGCCCCGGCGATCCGGCCGCCACCGGCAAATACGCCGTTCCGACGATTCGCGGGCTGATGGATACCGGCGTACCGATGTTCGGCATCTGCCTGGGTCACCAGTTGATGGCGCTGGCGCTAGGCGCCGAGACGGAGAAGATGCCGCGCGGCCATCGCGGCGCCAACCATCCGGTCAAGGACCTCGCGACCGGCAAGGTCGAGATCACCAGCCAGAACCACGGCTTCGTCGTCAAGCCGGAGAGCCTGCCGGACACGGTCGAGGTGACCCATGTCAGCCTGTTCGACGGCACCAACGAGGGGCTGAAGGTCAAGGACAAGCCGATCTTCTCGGTCCAGTACCACCCGGAAGCCTCGCCCGGCCCGGAAGACAGCCACTACCTGTTCCACCGCTTCGTCGATATGATCGACAGCAAGCGGGGGTGAGGAGTTAGTCGTCCGATAGTAATGAATGGATGCTGTAGGTCGGTCTAAAGCGAAGCGGCAGCTGACATCGACACGCCTGCTTGTCGGCTGCCGCTTCGCTTTAGACCGACCTACGGATTTGTTAAGATATGACATTTGATCGACTTCAATAAAAAAGGCGCGGACATAGTCCGCGCCTTTTTTATTTGGGAACCGAGTGCAAGCCGGAGCTTCGTTACCGTCCTTCCGGACGGCCTCGCCCCTGGCCACCACCGCCGCCGCCGCTGTGACCGTGACCGCTCCGCTGCGGGCGGCCATGCGACTGGGGGCGTCCCTGTCCCTGCGGAGCCGGACGGCCCTGGCCCTGCCCCGGCGAAGCCTGGGGCCGGCGCTGCTGCGGACGCGGCGGGCGCGGCGGACGGTCGTCCGCACTCGGAGCGGACACGACGCCGCCGTGGGAATGCCACGGGTGATCCTCGACGACCGGGATGCGGACCTTGATCAGCTTCTCGATGTCCTTGAGGAAAGCCCGCTCCTCGCTGTCGCAGAACGAGATGGCGATGCCGCTGGTCCCTGCCCGCGCCGTGCGGCCGATCCGGTGGACGTAGCTTTCCGGAACGTTGGGCAGGTCGTAGTTAATGACGTGCGTGATGCCGTCGATGTCGATGCCGCGCGCCGCGATGTCGGTCGCGACCAGCACCCGGATCTCGCCGGTCTTGAAGTTCTCCAGCGCCCGCTGGCGTGCGGTCTGCGACTTGTTGCCGTGGATCGCTTCCGCCCGGACGGCGATCTGGCCGAGCTGCTCGACGACCCGGTTGGCGCCGTGCTTGGTGCGGGTGAAGATCAGGGCACGGCCGATCTCCGGACGCTTCAGGACTTCGCCCAGCAGCGGACGCTTGTCCGACTTCTCGACGAACATGACGTGCTGTTCGATCCGCTCGGCCGTGCTCGACACCGGCGTGACTTCGACCCGGACCGGCTCGGTCAGGATCTTGTCGGCCAGCTTGGCGATTTCCGGCGGCATGGTGGCGGAGAAGAACAGCGAGTGGCGCTTGGCCGGCAACGTCTTCAGGATGCGCCGGACATCATGGATGAAGCCCATGTCCAGCATGCGGTCGGCTTCGTCCAGGACGAACACTTCGAGCCGGTCGAGCTTGACCAGCCCCTG
>DASQKT010000325.1:0-13323 GCA_035630415.1 Skermanella sp. | reverse complement strand
GCGCTGGCAACCCGCCGGCGCTGATGCCGAACCGCCGCCACTCCGGCGGAATCACCCGCTGTTGCGCAACCCCGCCGCGATTCCGTTGATCGTCAACTGGATTCCGCGCAGCACATGACCTTCCGTATCGTCCGCGTCGCTGGCCCGGTAGCGGTGCAGCAGCTCGACCTGGATGTGGTTCAGCGGGTCCAGGTAGGGGAAGCGGTTGCGGATCGACCGCGCCAGCAGTGGATTGCTTTCCAGCAGGACATCCTGCCCGGTGATCGTCAGCAGGGCTTCCACCGAGGCTTGCCACTCCGTCCGGATGCGGTTGAACACTCGGTGGCGAAGGTCCACGTCGGTCACGAGTTCCGCATACCGCGACGCGATGGCGATGTTGCTCTTGGCCAGGACCATGTCCATGTTGGACAGCAGCGTCTGAAAGAACGGCCAGTCCTTGTACATGGCCGTCAGCACGTCCATTCCGTCGTCGGGATGGTCCGCCAGATAGGCCTGGATCGCCGAGCCGAAGCCGTACCAGCCCGGCAGCATCAGCCGGCACTGCGCCCAGCTGAACACCCAGGGGATTGCTCGCAGGTCTTCGATGCTCCGCGTCTTCTTCCGGGAAGACGGCCGGCTGCCGATGTTCAGGCCGGCGATCTCGGTGATGACGGTGGATTCCCAGAAATAGTTCTCGAACCCTTCCGTCCCATAGACCAGATCGCGGTAGGCCCCGAAGGCATGCGCCGACAGCTCCTCCATCGTCGCCAGATAGTCTTCGCGCGGCGCCGCCATGTCCGGCTGAAGCAGGGTCGCTTCAAGGGTTGCTGCGGCCAGCGTTTCCAGGTTGCGCCGTCCGACCTCGGCGTTGGAATACTTGCCGGAAATCGTCTCGCCCTGTTCCGTAATGCGGATCTGCCCCTGCACCGCCCCGCCGGGCTGCGCCAGGATGGCCTGATAGCTGGGACCTCCACCCCGGCCGACCGAACCGCCCCGGCCGTGGAAAAGGCGCAGCCTCACGCCATGCCGGCGGAATACCTCGACCAGACCAATCTCCGCCTTGTAAAGCTCCCAGCCGGAGGTGACGAAACCGCCGTCCTTGTTACTGTCGGAATAGCCCAGCATGACTTCCTGGACGTTATCCCGGCTTTCCAGCAGCCGCTGGTACAGCGGTATCCCCAGCAGCCGGTCCATGATGCCGGTCGAATTGCGCAGGTCGTCGATCGTCTCGAACAGCGGCACGATGTTGACCGACAGCACGCCGTCCAGCGGCCGGAGCAGCCCGACCTCCTTCAGCAGGAGCGCCACCTCCAGGATGTCGGACACGCCGTCCGCCTTGGAGATGACGCTGTTCGGCACCGATGCCGCCCCATAGCGCCGGTGAGCGTCCGCCGCCATCC
Source organism: Skermanella sp. (assembly GCA_035630415.1). Classification (GTDB taxonomy): domain Bacteria; phylum Pseudomonadota; class Alphaproteobacteria; order Azospirillales; family Azospirillaceae; genus Skermanella. Next base: position 11,944 of record DASQKT010000325.1, on the reverse strand, counting down.
GCATGATCGCCAGTTCGGACTGCGTTTCCTCCGAATAGTCGACGAACTCCGAAACGAGCGGCCTCGCCGTCTTCAGCTCCTTCAGCAGCAATGCTATCCGGGCGTCCTCGTCAAGGTCGCGGTACGCCGTGCCGGGAGCCGCCGCTTCTGCCAAGTCGGCCACCGTCCGCTCGTGAACGTCGGAGTTCTGGCGAAGGTCCAGCCCGGCCAGATGGAAGCCGAACACCGCCACCGCATGGCGCAGATAGCGCAGCCGCCCGCGCGCCAGAATGGCCGAACCGTTCGTCATCAGGCTGTCGTGGATGACATCCAACTCCGCCTTCAGCTCGACGGCTTGCCCGTAAGGGGGCGCCTCGCCGACGGCGTGGCGCAGCACTTCGGCATGGCCCAGCCGGCGAGCGGTCGCGGCCAGACGGGCGTAGATGCCGGTGATGGCGCGGCGGTACGGTTCGTCCTGGCGGTTGGGCGAGCGGTCGGGGGAGCGGTCCGCCAGCTCCCGTAGGGCGTCGGAGAACGGCACGTTGCGGCGGTTCAGCGACAGCTCACCCCCCAGCGCATGAAGCTCCTCCAGGTAGAAGGTCAGCGCGTGGGTGCTCTGGATCTTCAGCGCCTGGGCCACGATGTCGGCCTGAACGAAGGGATTGCCGTCGCGGTCGCCGCCGATCCAGCTTCCCATGCGCAGGAAAGGCGGCACCTCCGTTCCCTTCCACGACGCATCGGCGGCGGCCAGCCGGTCTTCCAGCAGCGCATAGAAGCGCGGCAGCTCCCGCAGGAAGGTCTGGTCGTAGAACGACGCGCCGTTCTGGACCTCGTCGATTACCGTGCGCTTGGTCCAGCGCAGCAGGCTGGTCTGCCACAGGGTCACCACAGCCCGCCGCATCGCCTCGTCGCACGCCGCTTCCTCGTCCGGCGTCATCTGGCCTTGTTCGCGCGCCGCCAGCAGGTGAGCGAGGTCCAGTTCGCGGTTGAGCGAGCTTTTGCGCCTGACTTCTGTAGGATGGGCGGTCAGGACAGGGCAGATCAGAGCCTCCGCGAAGAAGGCGCGCAGCCGGTCTGCTGGGATGCCGGCCTCGAAGGCGCGTGTCAGCGCGTGGCCGATGGTGCCGGCGCGCGGCGCGGACCCCGCCAGATCGTGGGCGCGGGTACGGCGGATGTGGTGCTGGTCCTCGGCGATATTGGCAAGGTGCGAGAAGTACGAGAAGGCACGGATGATCCGCGTCGTCTGGCGCGGCGTCATGCCGTTCAGCAGGCTTTCCAGCTCCTGCCGTGCGACCGCGTCGTCGTCGCGGTGAAACCGGATGGAAGTCTGCCGGACGCTTTCCACGAGGCCGTAGACCTCTTCGCCTTCCTGTTCCCGGATGGTGTCGCCCAGGATGCGGCCAAGCAGCCTGATGTCGTCGCGCAGCGGGAAGTCTTTCTCGGGCACTTCGGTCTGGTTCATGACACGCATGATTAACCGCCTCTTCTTAGCCGCCTGGATCAGGTCCCGAAAACTGTACCTACCGGTCTGCCGCCGCGCCATACGTTATCTTGTTGCGGTGCGATAAATGGACAAAGAATTCAGTGGACTGTGACACATATCCCAATTTGGTCCTTCTTCGGACCATCATAGTGTCACTGGCACTTTCCGCAAATTGCATCGATAAAGAATATATCGGTCACCTGAGACGGAAAACGATGCTAAGGACAAAGAACAACGCGACATCTCTGTAAAGAAGGACAGCACATGAGTCATTGCCGGATGTGAACGCATGTTCACTGTCCAAGGCAGACTTAACCTGTCCTTAATCTATGCTCCAAGACAATACGACGATGTTTCCGCCTGAGCCTGCGGCCAGTGGCGGACTGTCCCAATCCCGAGAGAATCCGGTATCAGCACAATGGCAACCACTTCCCTGTCTGCAACGGCCGCTGCCCCCATAACCAGCGCCGCCGCACCGGCGAGCGCGCCCGTCCCTGCTCCCCCCACCCCGCCCCCCGCGATCGTCAAGGTCTCCGCTCCCAGCGGTGTGCTTCAGGCGCCGGATCTGCCCTCGGCATCGGGGCCGGGCGAGATCGTCGCCGTGCAGCTCCAGAACAACACCGACGGCGCGCAAGGACCGGGCGAAGTCACCTTCGGCCATGTCTTCCGCCAGGGCGACCTTGGCGCCGGCGGGCATCTGACCGCCGTGATCGGCGGGCGCGAAGTCCCGGTGCAGATGGACGTCAAGGCGACCCACCCGGACGGTTCGGTTCGCCACGCCATCCTGACGATCGACCAGCCCGGTCTGGCCGCCGGTGAATCCGCAACCGCCATGCTCAAGACGGCATCGGGCGGGCCGGGTGGCGCCACGATCAAGCCGGCCGACATCGTCGCCAGGGGCTACGATGTCGATATCAAGGTGGACCTGAAGAATTCCGACGGGTCGGTGAGCCATTTCAAGGTCGATGCCGGCGCCGAACTGGCGAAGGCGGCGGCCGACGGCACCCTGAAGACCTGGATGAGCGGACCGCTCGCGTCGGAATACCGGGTGGTCACGGCGCTCAACGACCATCTCGACGTAACGCTGGACATCCGCGCCTTCAAGGACGGGTCAGTCCGCACCGACGTCATCATGGGCGTCGAATCCTCGTACCAGGGCGGGCTGAAGGACTTCTACAATTACGATATCGAAATCCTCGACCACGGCAAGACCGCCTATGCCAAGGACGGTATCGCGCATTACCGCAACAGCCGCTGGCATGAGGAAGTCTGGTCCAAGGACCAGCCGAACGTCCATGTCGCCCAAGACGTCGATTACATGAAATCGACCGGCGCCGTCGTCGATATCGACAGCTCCATGGGTGTGGCGCCCGGCAGCGTGGCGCTGCCGTCGTCGGCCAATACCGGGCCGATGGGCAACGCCATGATCTCCAAGGACATGTCGCAGGTCGGCGGACGCGGCGACCTTGGCATCATGCCGATCTGGAACGCCCGTTATCTGGCAAGCCAGAACGAGCAGGCGGAAAAGACCATGCTCGCCAATGCCGATGCCGCCGGCAGCATCCCGTGGCACTACCGCGACGAGGCGACCGGAGAATATCTGCGGATCGACGACCACCCCAACCTGTGGATGGACGGCCGGACCAACTGGCCGCAGTTCGGCGACGACGGCTTGACCAACGGCTTTCCCGATGGCAAGGCGGCAGGCTGGGCGATCGACACTGCCCATCAGCCGGCGCTCAGCTACCTGCCCTATCTGGTCACCGGCTCGCAGTACTATCTCGACGAGCTGATGGCCCAGACGACCTACAGCGTCGCGTCCTTCGCGCCGCATTACCGGGGCCAGGAGCAGGGCTTCATCGATTTCGATCAGGTCCGCAGCCGCGCCTGGACGTGGCGCGACATGAGCGACGCCGCCTATATCACGCCCGACGACCACGCGATGAAGGGCTATTTCGAAAAACTGATCGACAACAATCTCGACGCGCTGGTCAAGCGCTACATCATCGACGGGCAGGCCGACAAATACGGCGATTTTGAAGGCTTCCTGCGTCACAGCACCTGGGCGGACGGCGATACTTTGGTCTGGCAGTCGGATTTCGTGGCGCTGGCGCTCGGCACCATGGCCCAGCGCGGCTATGCGCAGGCCGAAAAGATGGTGGACTGGATGGACAACTTCACATCCGGACGGTTCATCCACGGCGACGACGGCTTCGATCCGCGCTTCGGCTCCGCCTATCTGTTCAAAGTCCACGGCAACGGCTTCGGCCCGGCCTACGACACCTGGGCGGAACTGTTCAAGGCCAGCTTCGGCACCAATCCCGGCAACCCGCCGGAACGGATCGAGGGCTGGCCCAGTTCGCCCTTCGCCTATGCCGCCAACGCGCGGGCGACCGTCGCCCAGATCTTCACCGTGACCCATTCGCCGGACGCGATGGAAGCCTTCGGCTACCTGAGCAACGCGATGGTCAAGGCGCAGGGCGCCCAGGGCTTCTATTCCGACCCGACCTGGAACATCTCGCCCCGGCTGGCCGACGGCGACACCCTCGACCTCGATCAGGTCCGCATCACCCACGGCGCCGACGACCAGTACCTGTCCGGCACCAACGGCAACGAACTGCTGCACGGCGCCGGCGGCGACGACCAGATCAGCGGGGCCAACGGCATCGACATCCTGTTCGGCGACACCGGCGACGACACCCTGATCGGCGGTGCCGGCAATGACTTCATCTACGGCGGGGCCGGCAACGATGTCTTGAACGGCGGCGCCGGCGACGATTACCTCAAGGGCAACGGCGGCGGCGACCGGTTCGTCTTCGGCGGCGACGCCGGCGGCCGCGACACGATCTCCGAGTTCCGCAAGCACGGAGCCGACACGATCGAGATCGACGCCGGTCTGGGAAGCTCGATCGCCCAGATCATCGGCTCCGCCGGCACCGACGCTTCAGGCGACGCGGTCCTGCATATCGGGACAGGGCTGACCATCACGCTGCTTGGTGTCGGCACGGGGGAGCTGAAGGCCGATATGTTCCATATCGGCTGAGGACGGAAGCGGTCGCCCGTGTTGCCGGTTTGCCGACGCTGAACGTTCCATCAGCACTTATAGGCGAGCCTTAAAGCGCCCCAGTGACGTCCATTGACCAGAATAGGCACGTCTGCTTCCTTCATGCGGATCATTTGGCCGTTGCCCATGTCACGGCTGTAGGACTGAAGCAGAAAATCGCGCGTGCTGCGTGCGGCGGCCAGCCCTGCCCGGTCGGTGAAGACCCGGCGATTGCGGCTGTGCGCGGTGTTCCAGGCAATATCGCCAGGCCGTTGTGGCTCGGAATATTTCCGGTTATGGGTCGGCAGGTAACCTGCCAGAGTGACGGCGGCACAGAATTGAATACGGGGATCGATCGCTAGAACCGGTTCCTGGAAGGCAGGCAGGATGCGATCCAGCAACGCCGTGAAAGGCGCCATGAACTGCTGCGGTTCGGATTCAGGCACGACGCTCAGGCTGGTGCTGAAAAAATCCTCCTCGCTGATCTCACCGCGTTTCAGGCAGTCCCCGAAGGCTGATGCGATCTGTCCAGCGGTGCCCTGAGCCAGCCTGATGAAGCGCTCATCTTCCTCGAACATACTCTGGTAGAATGCGCTCAGCCGGCCGGCAAGCGCTTTGCCGAGATACTCGAAGGCGATATGCAGGCCCAGCGCGCTGATCCCGACGATCTGACACCGCAGATCTCCGACGCCGGGAAGCATCACGATCACTCCGGAACCCGCCGTCAGCGCCGGCACTCCATTGCCGGAGAGCAGCAAACCTTCCAGCGACAGGTCAAGCATCATGGATGGGTACTGGCGGTCCGCGATGACTATGGTTACCGGAACTTCGCGGGGCAGGCGGCTAGAGGAGCGGCGGTCGCCGGCAACCGACTGCCTCAAGGCGATGACCAAGCGCCTTTTAAGCTCCTGAACGGCTTTGTGCGTAACCGAAACCCGTTTCCCGACATCGGCGGCCGTTCTGCTGATGCCGTCCGACTGCTGACGGATCATCAGCACGCTCGATGAGACTTGCGTTGCTCCGCCGGCCGACTGCCCGGCGCTGCGGCCGATCTCGGCGTTGGCGGCTGACTGCTCCTCCACCGCGGCGGCGGTCGAAGCTGCCGCGTCGTCGATTTGGCCGATGATCTCGATAACCGACTGGATCGAGCCGACGCTGCCGTCTACCGCCGCATGAAGACCGGCGATCTGCCGCGTAATCTGATCGGTCGCCGCCTGGGTCTGATTGGACAGGCTTTTCACCTCGGCGGCCACGACGGCAAAGCCCTTGCCGGCGTCGCCTGCCCGCGCCGCCTCGATGGTTGCATTGAGAGCCAGCAGGTTGGTCTGGCTGGCGATCGTGGCGATCAGTTCGAGGACCGTGCCGATTTCGGAAGTAGCCTCCTCCATCCGGCCGATTGCGGTCGCCGCCTCGCGTGCGCTGAAAACCGCGTCGCGGACGATGGTACTGGAACGGGACGCCTGGTTCGCGATCTCGTTTCCTGCCGCACTGAGTTGCTCCGTGGCTGCCGCCACGCTGGAGGCATTGGCGCTTGCCTGCTCGGCTGCCGTCGTGACGATCCCCGTACTGTCGCGCACGACATTTATTGCCCCAAGCAACTGTTCGACGCCGGCGGCGACACCGTCATTGCCGACCTCGACTTCGGACCAGGTTGCCTCCAGGTCGTCCTCGATGGTCTGACAGGTTTGCAGCAGCAGTTGCCGCGTGCTGGCTTTCTCGCGCGCCTCGATTTCCCGCCGCTCCTGAAGGCTATAGACCAGCTTCGCCTGAAGTGCTCTCAACTGCATTGTCATGCGTCTGAACTCTGGTGCCGCAGGAACCTCGATCTCATGCCGGCTGCCTCCCTGAGCGATGGCGTCGCAGTGCTGCTCGAAGCGGTGGAGCGGCCTGCGGACGGTCCGCAGCAGTAGCCCGCCCGCAGCAAACGTCATCAGGATGCTGAATACAAGTATGGCGGACGCCTGGACGAGCCGTGAAGTCAGGTATTCCTGCGCTTGCGCATACTCGGCTGCCGCGACACGGATCTGAAGATCGACCAATGCGCGGTTGCTATGCTGAACGGCATGGAACAACGGCAGCATCTTCTGTGTGTAGTGATCCTGCAACGCAGCGGCGTTTCCCTTGCCTGCGAGCGCAAGGGCCGGCTCGATGCCGTCCCGCAGGAAAGCGGCGCGGCGGTTCTGGAATTCAAGAGCGAGGGCTTTCTCTTCCTCAGTGAGGTATGTGGCCATGTACTGTGACCACAAAGCGGAAATCCGCTGCCGGTTGGCATTGACCTCGGACGTCAGAGAATCTACGTCCGAAGCGTTCCTGTTTTTCAATTCCAGAACCATCATCGATACATTGTGCAGGTTTGCCCACACGAGTCCGCTGATTTCGGCAAGCTGACCTTGAGGCACGACGCGATCGTCATTGACGGTGCGCAGGGACTCGTTGCTGTCCCGCATACCGCCGAGGCCGATCCAGCCGACCGCCAATATGGCGAGGATGAGCGTGCCGACCAAGGCGGCGAGACGGCCACTCAGACTAGCCATGGCGCCACCCAGACGCCTGCGCCAGCCGCGCCGGATTACGGCCCCCTCGTGGATAAAGATCCCTTTATCCGACTTTTCGTTCAGGCTGGCATAGGCGCGTTCCGCTTGCTCGACCTGTACACGGTTCGGCTTCGTACGGATCGAAATGAAGCCCGAAATCCGTCCTTCTTCGAGCAGCGGCGTAACATTGGCCCGAACCCAGTAATATTCGCCCGATTTCGTCCGGTTCTTGACCAGCCCTTCCCAAGGTCTGCCAGCCTTGATGGTAGTCCAGAGGTCGGCAAAAGCCTCGGCCGGCATGTCGGGATGCCGTACCACATTATGGGGAGAACCGATCAGTTCCTGTTCGGTGAACCCACTGATCGCCACGAAAGCTTGATTGACGAACGTGATCCGACCTTTCTCGTCGGTCCGCGACACCAAAAGTTCATCGTCATCAAGTTCGACCTCTTTATTGGTTACAGGGCCGTTGTTGCGCACAGGACTCTCCGGTAGATCGAAAATACGGGATATGTTGGAAAAGATTAGTTAAACTACTTTGTATGGCGCGCTCGGATTTCCTATAACGAAACGCGATAATGCTTCAGCTTTTCATGCTATGACTTGCTGCTGTATCTATGCCGTTTGGCTCTTGTTATTCGAATTAGCAGCAATGACCACGACTGTGCAAAGGATGGCATAGTTGTGACGAAAAAGCAGAGCAACTTCCGATTATCCTTTAGGACCGATGATGACGAATACAAAGCGTCGCTATGAAGTGCGCTTGCACTTATGATGCCAGTTTGGAGTTTGCGTGCGGCAACTCTCGCCAAACATACGAAAGGTTAGTCATGGCTTGGCAGGAATATTTTATGTACGGAAAACTCCGCGTGGCGAAATAATAAAACTTGAACTATATCGTTTTATTGCTTTTGGTGGGAAAGTCGAAGATTAACGATCCATTTTGCACGTGCGAAGACAAGGTCGCAGGCAATTTGCAAATCAGAATGGGCTTAGCTGTAAACGCGCCAAGTGAAATAAGAGTTCAGGAAGCCTTGGTCCGGCTGGAAGAGTCCGCCTCCGCAGTCCGAACCCGTCCCTTCCACTCGCCGCTCCTGCCCTTCCAGTGCCGACAGGCGGAATCCAGCGTGGCGCCCAGGTAGAACGCCGCTACCAGCGGCAGGGCGGGAGCCCAGAGCGGCGACCGGCCGTGGTATTTCAGGGCGGGCAGATACGATGCCGCCATCAGCGCCCAAGCGCCCGCCGCGATCCACCGCGCCGGACCGTCCGCCGCCATCGTCAGGACCGGCGGAACGAGGAACACCAGGGTCATGGCGGCGACGACGCCCACCAGCAGCAGCGGCGAGTAGCGGAGCTGGGTGTAGGCGCTTCGCGCGATCATCCGCCAGACGCCGCCGGCGGTCCCGTAACCGCGCAGGGAGCGCGCTTCCTCCGCCAGCTCCAGGCGGATGCGCTGGCCGCCGGCCTTGATCGCGGCGGCCAGCGCGCAGTCGTCGATCAGCTCGTTCCGGATCGCGGCGAGTCCTCCGATCCTGTCCAAAGCGTCGCGCCGCACCAGCATGACGCCGCCGGCCGCCGCCGCGACCGCGCTTCCCGGATCGTTGACCCAGCGGAACGGATAGAGCATGCGGAAGAAGTAGACGAAGGCCGGCATCGTGGCCCGCTCGGCCAAGGTTTCACAGTGCAGCCGGACCATTGCGGAGTTGAGATCCAGCTGTTCCGCCTCCGACCGCGCCGCCAACTGCCGCAGGCCGCCCGGCGGATGGTCGATATCGGCGTCGGTGAACAGCACATAGACGGCATCGGGGGCGACTTCCTGCGCCGCTTCCACGCCCGTCCGCATCGCCCAGACCTTGCCGGCCCAGCCGGGCGGCAGGGCGGGAGAGCGGCGGACGGTCAGCCCCTCCGGCCGCAACGAGCGTGCGGCGGCGGTCTGTGCTTCCTCCGCCGTCCCGTCCTCGCTGTGATCGTCAACCAGAACGACATGCAACGGTCCGGGATAGTCCTGATCCAGCAGGGATTTCACCGCCCTGCCGACGACGGCGGCCTCGTTCCGGGCGGGCACCACGGCAACGACCGCCGGCAGCGCTCCCGAGACCCGGACCGGTTCCGGAAGATCGAAACGCCAGTAGCCGCCCCTTGCCAGAGCCAAGTAAAGCCAGATGGCGAGAGCAAGGGCGGCGACCGGCAGAAACATCTGGAGGTTATCCTTATACTTGATAACAAACAACTTTAAGAAAGATCGAGCCGAATACGCTCGCATTAACGACTGTTTTGGCTATAGTCCGCGCGCCTGAGGCGGCTCCTGCCCGAAGATGGGTATCAAGGAGCGCATTTCGGCATCGATGCGGCAATTCGGGACCAGGACTCAAGGGCATGTACAGGCTGGACGGCGTTACGAAGGTGGTCATCTTCGGCCTGGATTATTTCGCACCGGCATGGGACAGGAAACTGTCGGACGGCGAGCTTGATTTCAATCCCCATCGCGACAGCCATTTCCTGATCGGCGGCGGCTTCCTGGAGTTCGACCGGAGCACCGGCGAGACGGGCGCTTATGACGACTTCTGGATCTGGACCACGAAGAACCAGGGCCGCCACGTCAAGTCGATCTACGACCATATCAAGGCAGCGGTGACAGTGCCGTCCAACCTGGGCGACGACATGACAGTCCTGGCGGGCGTCGGGATCGTCAATACCGCCTTGCCTATCCTGCACGCCCTGTTCATCAAGCATCAGGTCGCCCCGGAAGCCGAGATATTCTCTGTCATGACGCAGTTCCGCGCGGTCGATCTGGCGCTTTGCGCGATCCCGATGTTCAAGTCGAACACTCCCTGGCACGCCTATCCGCGAACCAAGGAAGAGCTGGGCACGAAATACAAGTTCGATTCCTTCAAGCGGGTCGGGTTGTCGGTCCTGAAGCGGTTCGACGCCGGCCGCTATGGCGAGGTCGCCGACCGGATGAAGGCGGAGGTCCACCAGACCGCCCTCATATATAAGGAGATGCTGAGCGACCGGCACCTGATGCACCGTCAGCGCCGGCATTACCTGCGCCTATGCAAGAAGTTCGAGGTGGCTCCGGTCGCAGCCTCGGATGGACCAGCCACGGGCGAACCGGAGGAAGACGAAGCCACCGCCTGAACGGCTGCTCATGCCGCTTAAAAGCACTCAACTCCATCCAACGAAATACGGTATACCAGATATCTTATTCTGCGCGCTTGTCATGCGTCAATGATCCTGTCATATTTGCTGCAACGCACAATCGCACCGCAGGAGATGGAAAGATGTTCGGTTCTTACGCCCTTGAAATGCTAGCCCTGGTCGTCGCTGTCGGTGGACTCGTCGCCGTTATTGCCGAAATCATCGTCAAGGACCCATCCGCCCTGCTGGAAATCGGCACCGATGTCCGCGCCATGGCACAGCCGGCGCAGCCCGTTCGGACCGCTGTCAACGTCAGCAACGGCAACTTCCGCAAAGCAGCCTAACGCGGTTTCTTTTCAGCACTATTGTTCGCTACTGCATCAAAGGTCAGCAGCACTGCACTTATCCAAAAACTGGCTTCTACTTCACAAGTATTACCGCAGCGCAATATTTTAGAACTTAAGGCAATCTTAAAAAATTCTTGTTGCTTTGTATAGACCATGCCGCATACCATATACCAGCGCTAAGACGATCCGACCGGTCGAATCCTCAACGATAAACGATGTTGCCGGGCCTCTCCATGTGCCGTGTGGAACAGGTACCGGCCACACAGGGAGGAGTCCGATATGGCTGTGCTGGAGAGTGTTTCCCGCCTGAAGGCGGCTGCCGCGATTACATGTCTTTCCTTGAGTGCGATTTCCGTCACGACGCTGACTTCCACCCAGGCTTTGGCGTGGGAGCCGACCAAATCGGTCGAATTCATCGTTCCGGCAGGCACCGGCGGCGGCGCCGACCAGATGGCGCGGATGATCCAGGGGATCATTCAGAAGAACAACCTGATGAAGCAGCCGGTCGTCGTCATCAACAAGTCGGGCGGAGCCGGCGCCGAGGGTTTCCTTGACGTTTCCGGGTCCAATCGAAACCCCCACAAGATCATCATCACCCTGTCCAACCTGTTCACCACGCCGCTTGCTACCGGCGTGCCGTTCTCGTGGAAGGACATGACGCCGGTCGCCATGCTGGCGCTCGACAACTTCATCCTCTGGGTCAACGCCGAGCAGCCGTACAAGACGCCGAAGGACCTGATCGACGCCGCCAAATCAGGCGGCGCCAACAGTTCCAAGATGGGCGGTACGGGGTCCAAGCAGGAAGACCAGATCATCACCGCCGCGATCGAGCAGTCGACGGGGGCGACATTCACCTATATCCCCTACAAGGGCGGCGGCGATGTCGCGGCTCAGCTCGTCGGCAATCACATCACCGCCAGCGTCAACAACCCGATCGAAGCGGTCGCCCAGTGGCGGGCCGGGGCGCTGCGTCCGCTCTGCGTGTTCGATGCGCAGCGGATCGACCTGAAGGAGCCGATCGCCAACAACATGTCGTGGAACGACGTTCCGACCTGCAAGGAAAGCGGGCTGGACGTCGAGTACACCATGCTGCGCGGCATCTTCACCTCTCCCGGCGTCAACGCCGACCAGATCAAATACTACGTCGAACTCTTCCAGAAAGTGCGCGAGACGCCGGACTGGAAAGACTTCATGGCGAAGGGCGCGTTCAACACGACCTTCATGACCGGTGACGAGTACAAGACCTGGCTCGCCAAGGCGGAAACGACCCACAAAGGCCTGATGGAGAAAGCCGGCTTCCTCGCGAAGTAACGGCAAGCAATGACGCGGTCCCGGACGACGGCGCTACCCGTCCGTCCGGGACCCTGTTCTCCAGCGGGAGGGACGGATGAAACAGCGCAAGAGTGACGAAGACGCCGTC
>DASQKT010000324.1:0-2132 GCA_035630415.1 Skermanella sp. | reverse complement strand
GGCATCTCGTTGCGCGGCCTCGACGTGTTACCCGCACACTGGAGCTGAGAGCTGTTCGTAGACGTCAGGCGCGGACCTCCTCAGTGGCCAAGTGCTTCAGGCGCCTGGCGAGGATGGAGATAAAGGCGATCTCGACCAGGGCAACGCGGTGCTCTTTGGTCCGATCGAAGAAATTGCACAATCCAAGGTAGCGCGAGAGCAAGCGAAGGAACGCTAAACAACCCAGTGGATACCGTCCGGAACGAAGGTGCTGTCATGACCGGGAGCCTCAACAGATTGGCGGCAAGCGGCCCCTGCCATTCCGGAACAGGGTTTGGCCTCTGCTTGGAAGAGCTGACCGAAGTCAGCACCCCCAATCTGTTGACGCAACCACGCTTCCTGCGTGCCCGCGCCGCATTTCCTGCGGAATTGGATCTTCCCAGCCGACGGCATCGACGCTGCCGACCCCACATAAGGCTGACCCATGCTGCGCACATCCGATGGCTTTTCATTCTTCGGCAAGTTGCTACTGTGCGCGGCTCTGCTCGGCTGGGCCGCCGCCCATACCGTCGGCGCCGCCGATCCGGCCCTGGTGGCCGCGCCCAAACCTCCCAGCGTCAGTATCGCCGCCGCCGCCAGTGGCACGCTGGCTGAAACGATCCTGCTGACCGGCACGCTGGTCGCCCGTGACGAGGTCATGGTCGGAGCCGAGATCGATGGTCTGGCGATCACCGAACTGCTGGCCGAGGAAGGCGACAAGGTCACCCGCGGTCAGGTGCTCGCCCGCCTGTCCCGCGACATGCTGGATGCCCAGTTCGCCCAGAATGCGGCCGCGCTCTCCAAAGCGCTCGCCGCCATTGCTCAAGGCCGGAACCAGATCGCCGAAGCCGAGGCGACCGCCCGGCAGGCCGACGCCGCCTTCGCCCGCGCCCGCAGCCTGGAGGAGCGCGGCAATACCACCGCCGAAACGCTGGAACAGCGGGAAGCGGCGAGCCTTGTCGCCCGCGCCCGCGTTTCGGTGGCCGAAGACGCCCTCCGCCTTGCCCAGGCCGACAAGGAACTGGCGGAGGCTCAGCGCCGCGAAATCCAGGTCCGTCTCGCCCGGACCGAGATCAGGGCTCTTGCCGCCGGTACGATAAGCCGGCGCGAGGCCCACTTGGGCGCCCTGGTATCTTCCGCCGCCGAACCGCTGTTCCGCATCATCGGCGGTGGCACCGTCGAAGTCGAAGCCGACGTGCCGGAAATCTTGCTGGCCCGTCTCCGCGTCGGTCAGACGGCCCTGGTCCGCCCGTCCGGCATGGATGAGCCGGTACCCGCCCGCGTGCGGCTGGTCTCGCCGGAAGTCAACCGCACCTCCCGGCTGGGCCGCGTCCGCCTGTCAGTCGATCCCGTCCCCGGCCTCGCCGTCGGCGCCTTCGCGCGCGGTACCGTCGAGGTGGACCGCCGCGACGGTACCCTGGTGCCACTCTCGGCCGTGCTCTACCGCCACGACGGCGCCGTCATCCAGGTGGTGCGTGACGGCATCGTCGAGACCCGGCCTGTCACCGTTGGGCTGAAGGCCGATGGCAAGGCGGAAGTCCGCAAAGGCGTCGATCCCGGAGAACAGGTCATCGCCATCTCCGGCACTTTCGTGCGCGACGGCGACCGGGTGAGCCCGGTTCCCCTCTCGACCGGTCCAGGCCAGGGTACCATCGAGACCAGCAGCAACCCTTGAGCAGGAGCCTCGACAGCCATGGCGCTCAATGTTTCCGCGTGGTCGATCCGCAGCCCTGTTCCGGCGCTGGTCTTCTTCGCCGTGGTCATGCTGCTCGGGATCGTCTCGTTCCAGGCACTACCGATCACCCGCTTTCCCAACATCGATGTGCCGGTGGTGTCGGTCACGGTAAACCAGTCCGGCGCCGCTCCGGCGGAGCTTGAGGCACAGGTCACCAAGGAGATCGAGGACGCGGTCGCCAACGTCACCGGCGTCAAGCACGTCACCTCGACCATCACCGACGGATCGTCGCTGACCACGATCGAATTCCGGTTGGAGGTCGATACCGACCGCGCCGTCAACGACGTCAAGGATGCCATCGCGAAGATTCGGATGGACCTGCCGCGCACCATCGACGAACCCATCGTCGAGCGGATCGATGTCGAGGGCCAGTCGATCC
>DASQKT010000323.1:0-5006 GCA_035630415.1 Skermanella sp. | reverse complement strand
GGGCAGGAGTCACCTGATGAGTTCAGCGGAACCGCAATGGACATTGGAACAGTTGCAGGATCATTTGCAGGCGGCTGTCGATCTCGAATTCTGGACCATCCCGTACTACATGGCGGCGGCCTATTCCATCAAGGATCAGGGTGAGAAGGCGTTCCAGCTCATCCTGTCGGTCGTCAACCAGGAAATGCTGCATGTCCAGCTGGCGGCCAATATCGCCAACGCCTATGGGGTGAAGCCGGTCTTCAAGTGCCCGGTCTATGAGGGAACGCATATTCCCCACCTGAATTTCACGCTGGACGATCCGAACCCCCGGACGCTGTTTCCGGCGGCGCGGGCGGAGATCGGGCAGTTCGACATCGCGCGGCTCCAGGGTTTCTGCCTGGTCGAATACCCGTTCTGGGAGACCGGCCATCCGGTGAACGCCAAACCCGACATCGTCGCCTACGGATCGATCGGGGAGTTCTATCAGGCGGTGACGGTCGGGGCGACGCAGTTGAAGGACCACATCAAGCCGGTCAATCAGGTCGACGCCTTTAAGCGTTTCTATGCCGATTTCGAACAGCCGACCATCACGATCGACGGCCCCGATGGGCTGGCGCAGGTCGCCAATCTGGTCGATGCGATCACGTCCCAGGGCGAAGGCACCCAGAGCCCGGCCGGCCTCAAGGCCCATTCGAAGCATCCCAACCTGCCGGACATCGCCAGCTACTTCCAAAGCGCCTCGAACCCGCCGATCAAGAAGCAGTTCCGGAACACCGCCGACGACATCGAGCCGTCGTGGCCGCATTTCGAGAAGTTCTACAGCCTGATCCAGGGCGGCGTGCTGCCGGAAACCTATGCCGCCGATCGTTTCCCGGAAGAAGGCACTCCCGGTTACGCGGCTCAGGTCCGGCTGGTCGAGAACTTCACCAAGTTCCGCTGGGCCATGACGGAATTGTTCGCCGGCAAGCCGGTCCCGCAGTTCTACGTCCACATGGTCACGCTTGCCGGCAATATCCTGGCCTGCTGGCAGAACAAAGCGGTGCCGGCCTTCTCGCACCACGACCTGAACCATTCGGAGCAGACCAAGGCGACGTTCGCGGCCCTGGAGTCGGAGCCGCGCTTCCCGCTGGCGAAGGCGCCGAACGCCAAGGCGGCGGCCTGGAAGGCCGAGCCCGTGACCGCCTGACCTCTGAGTCAATTCAAGGTCGTCAAACAAAGATTCAGGGATCAGCCCATGTCCAAGAGCATCCTGCGCATCCATCCCGCCATCGCCTTCGCGCGAGTCGGCAACAGCGACGACTATTATCTGGCGCCCGAAACCATGGCCGGCGTCCCGGTCGCCGGCAGCGAGCCGCCGGTGATGGGCGGCCTGCCGATCCGGCGCGGCACCGAGCACGACACGATCACCGACGAGGACCTGCGCGACGCCTCCGGCGCGATGAAGCGTCAGGCCGCCCGGTTCAAGATCTTCGCCTATAGCGAAGCGGAGGCCAAGGCCTACCCGGCCGCCACCGAGCAGGAGATCAGGATCGGCGGCGCGCTCGGCGGCAAGATGGTCACCGACATCATCTGGACCGTCCATGTCGCCAACAAGAAGGCCAACACCTTCGTCCTGGAAGTGACCAACGCCAACGGTCCCGTCATCGACAACTACTGCCACGGCAACCTGCCGCCGATCCGCAACGCCTCGCTCTACCCCGGCGACGAGGGCACGGACGAGCTGACGATCCTGAACAACCGGGAGCGGGTTTCCAGGCTGACGATCGATTTCGGGCCGCGCACGGTTCGGGGCGCCGGTGCGGCACCGGTCCGGTTCGATGCCGCCACGGAAGCGTCGGTCTACAGCGCGGAAGGCGGCTTCAAGCCGCTGCCCGACTATCCGAAGTCCTGGCCGGCGAAGTCGTTCCCCGACGGGCTGTACTCGCCGACCGGCGAGGTCGATACCCTGGGTCACCTGGAGACCGACGAGGCCGGGCGGCTGGTGGTGCTGGGCGGCTACGGCAGGGCGAGCGCCTGGAAGCAGAAGGACGGCAGCTTCTACCAGCTCGTCAGCAACGTCGATAACGACGGCTGGTTCGACGACACCAGCGATGGTCCGGTTTCGGCGGTGGTCGTGCTGAACGGCGGCCAGCCCGACGAAACCCGGATTTCCGCCGGGACGGCCTGGGTCGCGACGGCCGATCCGTCCTATGCGCCGCAGATCCTCAACGTCGTGTCGCTGTGGGACGAGGTCTACGACACCTTCGTCCGCAAGCTCGACCTTCAGCCGGAGATCTATTCGGACGGCGAATACCGGTACGACCGCTACGCCAGCTTCGAGGACGACGTCGCCCATATCTTCCGGGGAACGGCGTTGCAGGAATGGATTTCCAACCTGCCGAAGGGCGCCAAGCACGCGCACCGCGCGGTCGGCCGTATCGGCGTGGAAACCGACCCCGCCGATACGATCCTGTCGGGGCTGGCCTATATCCGCGACCCGAACATGCCGCAGCAGGCGATGCTGGGCGTGCCGCTGATGCCGGGCGCGCTCGGCGACTCGGGTCAGGCCTTCCTGTCGCCGACGCTGACTCAGTACTATTTCCTGACGCAGTGGAACGGCCGCAAGTGCAATGCCGAGCCGGTCAAGCCGCTGTCGCCGGGCGACCTGCTGGACAAGGCCTCGCTGATCAACTGCCTGGGCGGACGCTTCAGCCCCGGCATCGACCTGACCTTCACCGTGCGCCAGGAGGAAATCTACGTCCAGGACTGGCGGAAGAAGGAGGTCGGGCCGTTCCGCATCGCGCCGAAGCCCTTGAAGCTCGACGGCCTGAAGCCGGGCATGCCCGTGCTGTCGGAGGGCTACGTGCCGCTGCACAGCACCGGCGAGGATCTGGTCGAGCCGGGCGACATGACCAAGTTCATGTCCTTGCCGTGGCACACCGACTACAATTCCTGCGCCACCCATCCGACCAGCCCGACGATTCCGCACAACACCACGCTGTACTGGTCGTGGCCGGCGCAGCGCCCGGTTCATGTCCATCTCGCCTCCGAGGTCAAGGACGGCAAGCTCGGTCCGCAGCGCTATTCGGTCCGGGGTCCCGGCACCGAAAACGCCAATCCCGCCAATCAGGGCCGCTATCAGGATATCGAGAACATCCTGCCGAACTGGCACAAGATCGGCTTCGTGATCCAGGACTCCGCGATCGTCGGCGGGCAGCGGAACCCGGACCAGTTCTTCGAGGTGCGGAGCGAGCTGCCGGTCGATGAAGGCCTTGTCATTCCGCCCTGGCCGATGAACGACAAGAGCACGAGTGCCGGCTGAGTTGCAGTCAGCGGTAGCTGGGAAAGCATGACAACCCATCATGACAGGGCCGTCGCCATCCTTGGCGGCGGTCCTGCCGGCTGCGCCACGGCACTGGCGCTTCACCGCCAGGGCATCCGCGATGTCCTGGTCATCGAAGCCGGCACCCATGAGGTCCGGCGGATCGGGGAGAGCATCCCGCCGGATACCGGGCTGATGTTCCGCACGCTCGGGATCTGGGACGATTTCGTCGCGGAAGGGCACGAGCCCTGCCTGGGCAGCCGCTCTGCCTGGGGCGAAAACCGGCTGGGCTACAACGATTATCTCTACAACCCGCACGGTCAGGGATGGCACCTCGACCGGCGGCGCTTCGACGCGTTCCTGCTGTCGCGGATCGAAGGGCTGGGGATGGGAGTGCTGAGCGGGACCGGTTTCGACAAGGCGGAGCCGATGGCCGGCGGCGGCTACCGGCTGCGGCTGGTCGGGGACGACGGAGCCGTGACGGCGCTGACGGCGCGCTTCGTGGTCGATGCCACGGGTGCGCGGGGGCTGTTCGCCCATCAGCGCGGGGCCGGCCGCCGGCGGCTGGACCAGATGGTCGTCGCCGCCGGCTTCTTCCATGTGCCCGACGGGTCGCGCGGGTCCCATCTGACGCTGCTGGAAGCGGTCGAGTACGGCTGGTGGTACGCGGCCCGCCTGCCCGGCGGCGAGCATGTCGCGGCGCTGGCGACCGATGCGGCGCTGCTGAAGGAGGGTGGGCTGGACCAGCCCCAGGCGTGGATGGAAAGGCTGGCGACGACGCGGCATGTCGCCGGCGACGTCGCGGGGGCCGTGCTGATGCCGGACACCTTGCGGGTCTGGCCGACGCCGTCATTCCTGCTGGATTGTCCGGCGGGAGCCGACTGGCTGGCGGTGGGGGACGCCGCGTCCACCTATGATCCGCTGTCGTCGCAGGGCATCCACAAGGCGTTCGTGGATGCGATGGCGGCGGCTGCGGTCGTCGCCGGGCTGATCGAGCGAGGGGAAGCGGTCGAGTCCTCGGGCTATGCCGAGGGGATCGCGGCGCGGTTCGGGGATTATGTCGGCAACAGGAACTACTTCTACGACCTGGAAGCCCGCTGGCCCGATGCCCCCTTCTGGAGGCACCGGCGCGAGCGCACCAAGCTGGAGGACGCTTAGTCCACCACCAGCGTCGACACCGGTTCGTTGACGAAGGCGAGGGTGTTGACGGTGACGTGCGGCCACTTGATCAGGCCGGGCGTATGGTCGAAGTGCTTGTGGAAGTAGATGTCGACCGTCTGGGAATACTGAAGCTGCTGCGTCTTGTTCCCCTTCTCGTCCAGGACCGTTTCGACCCAGAAGGTGCTCTCCAGGCTCTTGGCGTCGGCGTACTGGCGGATGAACGGGATGTTGACGATGCCGCCGTCCACGTCGTCGGAGGTCGTGACCGACAGCGCCAGCGTCGACACGATGTCGGCCTTCTTGTTTTGGTCGATCAGGAAGCTGTTGGGTTGCTGCGGATCGAAGTCGCCGCGCTTGCCCCGATAAACCTCGCTGTAGCCGTTCGGTGCTCCCGTCACCGGCGTCGGCAGTCCCGAAATATTCGGGATCTTCGGCGCTCCCTTGAACGTGCTGAACGGACCGATCGCGACCAGCGAATTGCCATGGGGAACGGTGGCGATCCGGACGACGGTCTTCGGCGTGAAGATCTCGTCCGTGGCCGTGGTGTCGGTCACTTTCGGCG
>DASQKT010000322.1:0-10642 GCA_035630415.1 Skermanella sp. | reverse complement strand
AGCCGCCCCGTCACTCTCGTGGTGCCTTTCCCAGCCGGCGGCTCGACCGATCTGGTGGCGCGGCTGGTCGCATCCCGGATGACCAGCGTGCTCGGCCAGCAGATCGTCGTGGAGAACAGGGGCGGCGCCGGCGGCAACCTCGGCTCGGCGGCCGTCGCCCGCGCGGAGCCTGACGGCTACACCATCCTGATGGGCACCGTCGCGACACACGCGCTCAACCCCGCCCTTCAGAAGAAGATGCCCTACGACGCGGTCAAGGACTTCGCGCCGGTCTCGCTGCTGGCGCTGATCCCCAACGTGCTGGTGGTGTCCAACGACTTCCCCGCGAAGAACGTCAAGGAGCTGATCGAGCTGCTGAAGGCCAAGCCGGGCGAATACAGCTATGCGTCTTCCGGCAACGGCACGCCGCTGCACCTGTCCGGCGAGCTGTTCAAGAGCATGGCCGGGGTCGATATGGTCCACGTCCCCTACAAGGGCGCCGGGCCGGCGCTGGTGGACGTGATCGCCGGTCACGTTCCGATCATGTTCGACAACCTGCCGCCGTCGCTGGAACAGATCCGGGGTGGCAAGCTGCGCGGCCTTGCGGTGACGACCAAGGAGCGGGCGCCATCGATCCCCGACCTGCCGACCATCGCGGAAACGCTGCCCGGCTACGAAACCTATAGTTGGAACGCCTTCTTCGCCCCGGCCGGCACGCCCAAGGCGGTCATCGACAAGCTTAACGCGGCGTCGCTCGCAGCGCTGAAGGACCCTGAAGTTTCCGCCAAGCTGGCCGACCTCAGCGCTACCGTGGTCGGCTCGACACCCGAGGAGTTGGCGACCCACGTCAAGGATGAGCTTGCCAAATGGGCGCCCGTGGTGGCCGCCTCCGGCGCCCGCATCGACTGACGCGTCCCCGCTCCATCCACCCCTCCGTCAACCCCAAGCCCAATCAATCAAAGCGGCGCCCAGCCCATAAGGCCCTGGAGCGCCGATCCCAAATGAGCTGGGAGGCTCAAACACGAATGCGTAGACTGCCCCTGATCGCCGCAGCCCTTGCCCTCTTCACCGGCACGGCCGCCGCACAATCCGATTATCCGACCCGTCCGATCACCGTCATCGTGCCCTTCACCGCCGGCGGTCCGACCGACACCGTGGCCCGTCTGGTGGCCGAACCCATGACGCGGACGCTGGGCCAGCAGGTCATCATCGAGAACGTCGGCGGCGCCGGCGGCACCCTTGGCGCCCGGCGGGTGGCGACCGCTGACCCGGATGGCTACACGCTCCTGCTGCACCATATCGGTCAGGCGACCAGCGCCTCGCTGTACCGCAAGCTGTCCTACAGCCCGGCGAAGGACTTTGCCGGCATCGGACTGATCACCGACGTTCCGATGACCATCATTTCCCGTGCCGATTTCCCGGCCGCCTCGATCAAGGAGCTGATCGAGACCATCAAGACGAAGAAGCAGGACATCACGCTGGCCAATGCTGGCGTCGGCGCGGTGTCTCACCTCTGCGGCATGCTGCTTCAGTCGGCGCTCGGCGTTCAGATGACCACCGTTCCCTACAAGGGCACCGGCCCGGCGATGACCGACATCCTCGGCGGTCAGGTCGATCTGCTGTGCGACCAGACCACCAACACGACCGGCCACATCAATACCGGCAAGGTCAAGGCCTATGCCGTGACCACCAAGGAACGCCTCAAGACCCTGCCGAACCTGCCGACCATGGACGAAGCGGGCGTCAAGAGCTTCGAAGTGGTGGCGTGGCACGGCCTCTATGCTCCCAAGGGAACGCCGAAGGCGGTCGTCGACAAGCTGGCCGCCGCCCTCCAGGGCGCGCTGAAGGACGAGAAGGTGATCGCCCGGCTGGCCGACCTCGGGGCCGAGCCGGTTTCTCAGCAAGCAGCCACCCCGGCGGCCCTCGACAAGTACCTCGCCGATGAAATCGCCAAGTGGAAGCCGGTGATCGAATCAGCGGGTGTTTACGCCGACTGACGATTCGGTTTAACTGGTCGGTTGGATTGGTTCCCGAGTCGGAGGGACTGTTTTACGGTAGCCCCTCCGGCTCGGAAACTTTTCGGCCGAAAAGTCCAAGAACGACAGACAAGTACCGGATCGGATGATCAAAGGTACGGGGGGAGGGCAAAAAGCCATGGCTGCAATGATGGAGAAGCCAAGGGACGTCGTCAGCGGAGTGGTCGTGATGGCCATCGGCGCCGGCTTCCTGCTGAACGGCCTGGAACTGGAACGCGGCAGTTCCTTCCGGATGGGTCCGGGATATTTCCCGACGGTGCTCAGCGTCCTGATGATAGGCCTTGGCCTTCTGATCACCGTGTTGGCGATCCGCAAGCCGGCAACCGAAAGCGGCTTCGGCGGCCTGCCCTGGAAGGGTCTCGCCCTGATCATCGGCGCCACCATACTCTTCGGCTTCACCCTGCGCGGGCTTGGGCTGGCGCCGGTCCTGGCGATCACCGTCCTCGCGACCGCTTGGGCCAGCCGCTATGCGACGCTGCGCGCCTCGGTTCCCCTGGCTCTCGGGCTGGCGGCCTTCTGCGCATTCCTTTTCATAAAACTGCTTGGACTGCCGCTGCCGCTGACGGGACCATGGCTCAGCGCGTCATACTGGTCTCCGCCGGAGGCTACATCGTCGGTGACCATCCCGGTGGAGGAGGCCACGGTCTCTTCCGATCCCGCCGCCACCCGCTAGGAGATCCCAACAATGGAATTGCTCGGCGATCTCGGGCTTGGCTTTGCCACGGCGTTCAGCCCCTACAACCTGCTCTACTGTTTCATCGGTGTCCTTCTGGGGACGGCGGTCGGCGTGCTGCCGGGGCTCGGCCCCGTCGCCACCATCGCGATGCTGCTGCCGATCACCTTCGGCCTGCCGCCGGTATCATCCCTCATCATGCTGGCCGGCATCTATTACGGCGCGCAGTACGGCGGCTCGACCACGGCGATCCTGATCAACCTGCCGGGCGAGAGTTCGAGCGTCGTGACGGCGATCGACGGCTACCAGATGGCCAAACAGGGCCGTGCCGGCCCGGCGCTCGCCACCGCAGCCCTCGGTTCGTTCTTCGCCGGAACGGTCGCGACCTTCCTGCTCGTTCTCGCAGCACCGCCGCTGGCGGAAGTGGCCCTGAAGTTTGGCCCGGCCGAATACTTTTCGCTGATGGTCCTCGGCCTCGTGGCCTCGGTGGCGCTCGCCAGCGGCTCGCTGCTCAAGGCCTTCACGATGATCGTGCTAGGATTGCTGCTCGGTCTGGTCGGCAGCGACGTGGAGACGGGCACGCAACGCTTCACCTTCGACATGCCGGAAATGGCCGACGGGCTCAACTTCGTGGCGCTCAGCATGGGCGTGTTTGGCCTGGGCGAAATCCTGCGCAACCTGGAACACGAACACAGCCGCAGCGTCATGGTCAAACACGTCAGCGGCCTGATGCTGTCGAAGGCCGACTTCAAGCGGATCGTCGGCCCCGTGCTACGCGGTACGGCGCTTGGCTCCGTCCTCGGCATCCTGCCGGGTGGCGGCGCCATGCTCGCGTCGTTCGCCGCCTATACGATGGAAAAGAAGATGTCGCCTAACAGGGCGCAGTTCGGCAAGGGAGCGATCGAAGGCGTCGCGGCGCCTGAAGCGGCCAACAATGCCGGCGCGCAGACATCGTTCATTCCGATGCTGACGCTGGGCATCCCGTCGAACCCAGTCATGGCGCTGATGATCGGTGCGATGATCATCCAAGGCATCACCCCCGGCCCCAATGTGGTGACCGACGAGCCGGAACTGTTCTGGGGCATGATCGTGTCGATGTGGATCGGCAACCTGATGCTGGTCCTGCTCAACCTGCCGCTGATCGGGCTGTGGGTCCGGATGCTGACGATCCCGTACCACCTGCTGTTTCCGGCGATCATCGCGTTCTGCTGCATCGGCGCTTTCAGCGTCAACAACAACGTGTTCGACGTCTTCATCATGGCCCTGTTCGGCGTGATCGGCTACACGTTGATCAAGCTGGATTTCGAACCGGCGCCCCTGCTGCTCGGCTTCGTCCTGGGTCCCATGCTGGAAGAGAACCTGCGGCGGGCCATGCTGCTCAGCCGGGGCAGCCCGATGGTCTTCATAACGCATCCGCTCAGCCTCGGCCTGCTGCTGGTGGCGGCCGCATTGCTGCTGATCGTCGTCCTGCCCTCGGTCCGCTCGAAGCGCGAGGAAGCCTTCAGCGAGTAGGCCCCGCAGGCTCATCCTCCGCCCGCCCTTTTTTCCGATGGAGCAACCGATGTCGATCAAGGATCTTCTGGTTCACGTCGATCAGTCCCCGGCGACGGCCACCCGCCTGGACGCCGCACTCGACCTGGGCGAGCGTTTCGGCGCCCATGTCACGGCCCTTCACCTGATCGCAGAGCCGTTCATGCGCTCCATGGCCGGCTATCACCTGCCAGCCGACATCCTGAAGGAGCATCTTCGTCACGCGGAGGCGGAGGCCGAACAGGTCTTCGCCCAAGCACGCGAAGCCGCCCAGCATCGCGGAATCTCCCTGGAGACGCGGGTCGAATCCGGCTCGCTCGACCGCTTGCCGGCGCTCTTCGCCCGCAACGCCCGCAATGCCGACTTGATCGTCGTGGGCGAGCCCAACCCGGAGGCCGGCGGCGCCGACGAGACGCTGCTGGTCGAAGCCGCCTTCATGGACACCGGCCGTCCGGCCCTGGTCGTTCCCCAGGCCGGCGCCGTCAAGCTCCCGCCTGAGCGGATCATGATCGCCTGGGACGGCTCGCGCGAGGCAGCCCGCGCGGTTCACGACAGCATGCCGCTGCTCCGCCTTGCGGAGGAAGTCGTCGTCCTGATCGTGGACGCCAACAAGCTGGGTCCCCGCTTCGGCCAGAACCCCGGCGCCGGCATCGTGGCCCATCTCGGCCGCCACGAAGTCGCGTCCCGCATCGCCCAGGTCCAAAGCGGGGGTGCCGCCATCACCGACCTGATCCTGGCCGAAGCAAAGTCGGCCGGGGCCGACCTGATCGTCATGGGCGGCTACGGCCACTCCCGCCTGCGCGAACTGATGCTGGGCGGCGTCACCCGTCACATGATCGAACGGATGACGCTGCCGGTGCTGCTGGCCCACTGAACATGGCGACCGCCGCGCCTGGAAGGCGCGGCGGCTTCGATAATCTTCCTATTTTTCCAGCTACCTCGCCCTGTCGGCATCGCAGCCCTCTGGCTCCCGCTTCCGCTCCGGTTCCGGCTGACCTCTCCCCCCCTCCCCTTGATCATGCAGCGGACTGCGGACCGAAACACCGGGAGGGTTCGCCCCGCCTTTGAACCGTTTCGGGTCTTTCTGCCGCCACCACGCATCAAGCCGGTTCATGACCGGCGTCACCGTCATGCCGTGGATCAGGATCGAGCACATCACCACGAAGCCGGTTACGGCCCACAGGATCTCCTTTTCCGCCAGCGCCATGTGGTTGACGGCATAGGCCAGATAATAGAACGACCCGATCCCCCGGATGCCGAAAAGGCCGATCACGAAGCGCTCCGACATCGGCAGGCCCGATCCCGTCAGCGCGATCAGCCCGGCCACCGGGCGGACCAGGAACACGAAGGCCAGACCAGCCAGCACGGCGTCCCATGTCAGCGCCGACAGCAGTCCGCCAGCGATGGCGCCGCCGAACAGCACCAGCACGACCATCATCAGCAGCTTTTCGATCTGCTCCGAGAATGTGTGCAGGCTTTCATGGAAGTCGTGCGACCGCTCGGTATGGCGCAGCGTCACCGCCGCGACGAATACCGCCAGAAACCCGTAGCCGTGGACCAGTTCGGTGACGCCGTAGGACACCAGGGTTATCCCCAGTGCCGCCAACCCCTCGCGGGTGTCCGCTATCCGCGTCTCGGCCGGCAACCGGAACGCCAGCCAGCCCAGCAGCCAACCGACCGCCCAGCCTACCGCCAGCCCAGCGGCCAGTTTCCAGATGACATCGACCGCCAGCCATTCCGCCATCCACCAATCCGGCGTCAGCCAGTTCGCGGCTCCCCCGCCCACGGCGGCGCCGCTGGCCGCCATGGCAATGGCGAAGTTGGTGAAGGGAAACGCCAGCCCGTCGTTCAGCCCCGCTTCGGAAGTCAGGCTGAACCGCACCTCGTCCTCGCCGCCCGAACGGGGCGGTCCGACCTGAATGTCAGCCGCCAGGACTGGATCGGTCGGCGCCAGCACGGCCCCGAGCAGGATCGCCGCCGGCAGCGGCAGGCCCAGAATCCACATGCTCAGCAGGGTGATGCCCAGGATCGACAGCGGCATCGTGACGCCCAGCAGAAGCCACGTGGTACGCCAGTTCTTCCAGCCCATCGGACGGTCCAGCTTCAGCCCGGCCCCCAGGAGAGCGATGATCACCACAAGTTCGGTGATGCGCTCGACGAAGCTCGACTGCACCAGGAAGTTCGGGTCCGGCCCGGTTCCCGGCACCATGAAGAGCCCGATACCGAGCATCACGCAGAAGATCGGCAGCGACAGCGGAGCGTTGCGCAGCAGCAAGGGAAGCCATGCGATAGCCAGGATGACGACGCCCAGGCCGGTCAGGAGAACGATGTAAGGGTCCATGAAGCTTTCAAGTGGTCCGGCGGGATGCCGTCTCACTTCAACAGGCCCCATTGGCCGATGTGCCGGATCTTCGTACGCGTGGTGCGGAACCCTCCCGCCCTACTACCCGGCGGTTACCAACAAAAGGTAGTGTACCGCAACCCTGGATCATACTATGTTCATGGAACGTTACCGAAACCTCCAACACTTCTTTTATCCCTCCACTGGACTTCCTCTCCGCAAATCCCTTCCACCGCCCCCGCACGGAGCGCATGACCCGGCCCTTTCGCCGACATCAGGAGATGGTCAACAACATCGTTGGCGCTATCGCCCGGCGCGAAACCGACGTGCGCGACATCCTCGCGGCAGTCACTCCCGGCGGCGGCAAGAGCCTTCTCCCCGTTATCGCCGCCGCCCGCCTGATCCAGGCCGGAGTAGCGGAGCGTGTCTGCTGGATCGTTCCACGCGACAGCCTGCGCCTTCAGGCGGAAGAGGCCTTCATCGATCCGCACTGGCGTACGGCCCTGGGCCATAACCTGACCGTCCGGGCCGCGGAGAATGCCCCCGACCCGTGCCGGGGCCTGCAAGGCTACGTGACGACCTATCAGGCCGTGGCCGCCGCTCCCGAACTTCATCTGGCCGAGTTCCAGCGGCACAAGTACCTGATCGCGATCGACGAACTCCACCACCTGCCCGCCCTCTCCGACCTCGACACGCTGACCACCGCCGCCGACGAGACGGCCTGGAGCCGGACCATCGTGCCGCTGCTGGAACTGTCGGCGGTACGCCTGCTAATGTCAGGCACGTTGCAGCGGACCGACGGCAAGGCGATCCTTTGGTTGCCGTACAGGAAGCCGCAGGGCATGCGGCGAGTCCGCGAAATCGACTTCACCGCCGACAACTGGGCCATCGTCGGCTACAGCCGACGTCAGGCACTGGCCGAACGCGCAGTCCTGCCGGTAACCTTCGGAGCGCTCGACGGCGATGCCGAATGGCGCGATCCGCTGTCGCAGGAGCGCAGCGTCGAAAGCCTAAGCCAAGCCGGTGAACTGGCCCACGATGCTCTATTCACCGTCCTGCGGACCGAGTTCGCCGACGCCATGCTCCGGGTCGCCTACAACGCCTGCCGCGATCACCGCACCGCCCGCCGCAAGGCGATTGGCGCCAGACCCGGAGACGATGTCCGGGGCCTCGGCAAGTTGCTCGTTGTCGCTCCCGATCAGGCGACTGCGTGGCGCTATGTCGAGCATCTGCGGAAGCCCTTCCCCGACGACCTCAAGCAACTGATGGTGCGCGCCGCCATGAGCGACGTCGCCGACGCCCAGCAGGCCATCGCCGAGTTCCGCATGCGCCCTTTTCCGGCGATCCTGGTGACGGTGTCGATGGCCTACGAGGGGATGGACTGCCCGGAAATCTCGCACATCGCCTGCCTGACCCATATCCGCTCCCGCCCGTGGCTTGAACAGATGATCGCCAGGGCTACCCGCGTCGATCCCCATGCCGGCGACTACGAAGGTCAATCCGCGCTGGTCTATCACCCCGATGACCCGATGTTCCGCGCCTTCCGCCACGACATCGAGACCGAACAGGGCACCAAGGCGCGCATCGTCCGCCGCCGTGCCCAGCACAGCCTGCCGCTTGAGGAGATCGAGCACAACCGCCCTCCGGCCATCACCCCCCTACACAGCAACGCCACGGCTCTCCGCTTCGACGTCGTCGCTCCCGGCCCCGATTTCGGCATAACGGCCGCAGCCAATGCCAGCTCCGGCACCCTGCCCCTGTTCGACCCGCCCTCCGTCGCCGAACACCGCCTGCGCCAGCGCATCGGCCAGATGGTCGCCGCCCAGGTGATCGAGGACGAGGACGCCCACCTGATCCGCCGCAACTCCGGCTATCACGCCTATAACGCGATCCTGAAACGGGTGCTCGGCAAGAGCCGCGCCGAAATGCACCTGTCCGAACTGGAAGCCGCCGTCGGTTGGCTGGAGCGCAACCGCCTCAGCGACCACGCCGGCCTGATCGAAAACGACCCCCAATACCGCTGGTCCGCCACCCGCCGCCCCGGCTCCATCCGGCTTGGACCGCACAAGTTATGACGTCTGCGTTTAACGGCGATTGCGAGAGACGCGCTGGTCATCCTGCCTTTCCCGGCACCAGTCGGCGATTTCATCGACCAAAGCCAGGACCTCTTTCAAACCGCGCTCCAAGTCGGCATCCTCCGGTTCGGAGGGCATCCCACCGCCCGGCGTCGGGTACCGGAATTGGGTAGCATAACTGGTGAACTCGTCGAATGCCATCAGATCAGCACGCCAGACATGGTCCGGTGGGAGAAGTTGAGCCAGCGTCCCCAATTGATGGTGGCTTGAAGAAAAATGAATTCCTTCTACGGTTAACACTGCCTTTAGCAGTTTTTCTGCCGCTTGCTCGATGTTGAACGCGCAATGCCTTGGGTGCTGATCCATCAGCTTGGTTGCGACGACCAAGTCCTCTCGCGCTATCTTGATGAAAGATACGACCTTTCTCTCCGCAGTCATCTTGACGAGGCGTCCCGCGCCCTTGCGAGCGCACGGTCTTGATAAAGGATACGTCCCTCTTGGGTCGCGCGGTTTACCAGACTGCCAACTTCATCGCGTTCAGTCAGAAAATCGGACCAGGAACAAGGTACGACATCATAGCCCAGGCCGCAGGCGACAAGAGGCTCGGCCACCGAGAAATTGCTATAGGCTTTTTCAGGAAGTCCATCGGGTAGAACGACCAGTAAATCGAAATCGCTATCCTCCCGGCCATCGCCACGTGCCCTGCTGCCGAACAGCCAGATCATGCGCGGTCGCAGCTTCGCCACCAGCCTGTCCCGCAGGAACGCCATCGCCGCCGCCTCGTCGCGAAATGGCCCCACGGGCTTAGATCCAAGGCCCTTGAGAAGATTGCGGACAGTCTCTTCGTTACCTTCTTTCAGAAGTTCGGCAACGGATTGAAGAATATCACGATGCTCAGGAGCGGCCCGAACCGACTGAACCGGGAGTGCCATGGCAGTCTCCGTATTACGAAACTGCCATATCGTAATACGAGACGCTTTTATATAGCAAGAAGGAAAGGTAGAGCCTTCCCCGCATGAACTCCGTTCTGAACTGTTGAGTGAGGACAGTTAGACACTTGCCTCAAGGAAGCGACACATGACCGACGAAGCACAGGCCGCTGCCAAGGCTCAGGAACGCCTCAAGGGCGACAGCACCATACCGCAAGGCGGCGGAGAGGGTGGCAAGAAGGACACCACGACATCGGGGGGCACCGGCAGCAAGCAGGGGCCAGCCTCCGATGCCGCCCCCAACTTGAAGCCGCGCAAGCCCGGCGACAGCTAAAACCGAATTACGCTGCCGAAACCGCCTTAAGGGCGGTTTCGAGATCCGCCCGCAGGTCCGCCACGTCCTCCACTCCGACCGACAGCCGGATCAGCCCGTCGCTGATGCCCAGCGCTTGCCGCTGGTCCGGCGGGATGGTGGCGTGGGTCATGATCGCGGGATGCTCGATCAGGCTTTCCACTCCCCCTAAGCTCTCGGCCAGCGCGAACAACTGGGTCCGCTCCAGCATCCGCTTGGTTTCCGCCAACCCGGCGTTCAATTCGACCGTGACGATACCGCCGAAGCCGTGCATCTGGCGCCGCGCCAATTCGTGTTGCGGATGGCTCTCCAGCCCTGGATAGATCACCCGCTTGACCTCCGGTCGGGTTTCCAACCAGCGCGCCAGTTCCAGCGCGTTTCCGCAGTGGCGCTCCATCCTCAGTGCCAGCGTCTTCAGCCCGCGCAGCGCCAGGAAGCTGTCGAACGGCCCGCTGATCGCTCCGACCGCGTTCTGGAGGAACTTCATCTGGTCGCGCAGCCCGGTGTTCTCACCCACGACCACCGTTCCGCCGACCATGTCGGAGTGGCCGTTCAGGTACTTGGTGGTGCTGTGGACGACCGCGTCGATCCCCAACTCGATCGGCCGCTGAACCCAGGGGCTGGCGAAGGTGTTGTCAGCGACCGTCCAGATGCCGCGCTCCCTGGCGAACCGCGCGATAGCTTCCAGGTCGCTCAGCTTCAGCATCGGGTTGGTCGGAGTCTCGAT
>DASQKT010000321.1:0-3338 GCA_035630415.1 Skermanella sp. | reverse complement strand
TCCGCGTTCCTATGGCGAAATCGTTATCAACTTTGGAGAAGACGAACATGAACAAGCTCAACGCACCGCAGCGTAAGTCCCGGTCCCTGGTGGTCGCCGCCGGCGCCCTTGCCATCGTCACCCTACTGGGCGCCTGCAACACGTTCGAAGGCTTGGGCCGCGACACCGAGCGCGCCGGCGAAGCCATCCAGGACGAGGCCAAGTAACCCATCACGCTTTTGGCCAATCTGTTGGCGGTCCGGGATTTTTCCCGCTCTCGACGGTTGATAAGAACTACCTGGACACAGCAGGAAGATCGAAATGACCCGTTATGAAATGACCGGCCCTCCCGGTACCGCTCCGGAGCCGCCTCCGACGACTCCTCCCGAGGTGCCGCCGGTCGTAGAGCCGCCGCCCGAGGTTCCACCGGATGTCGAGCCTCCGCCCGACGTCCAGCCGCCGACGCGGGCTTTTTAGAGAGTTTTTGGTTTTTGGTACGATCCTGGACCGCCGAAGGGGAGATGCCGGATGATGCCCGGCATCTCCCTTTTGCTTTCGGGATTGCCGACTGCATATCCCTTGATGTCAGCGGGCACTGGCTGGATTGTACAACCTGCCGCACCCCCGCCGCTTCTACCGGAATGCTGTTGATTATAATGCTTCGCAATCGGTATTGCTTCGACCGGCGGCTTTGACGACGGGAAGATCTGACCGATGGAAGACTTAGGCCTCTGGGCGCAGCTTGTAACCCTTGGGCAGGTTATCGCCATCGATCTCGTCCTGGCCGGCGACAATGCCATCGTCGTCGGAATGGCCGCCGCCGGTGTCCCGAAGGAACAGCGGCGGAAAGTGATCTTCGCCGGTATCGGCGCCGCGATCATGCTGCGCATCTTCTTCGCGCTCATCACGACGCAGCTTCTCGCCGTCATCGGCTTGACGCTGGCGGGCGGCATCCTGCTGCTGTGGGTTTGCTGGAAGATGTTCCACGAGCTGCGGGAGCAGGCCTCCGACGAGGTCACTCCCGACGAAGCGCTGGAAGCCGGCAACCTTCCTGAAAAAGCGAAGCCGATGGGTACCGCCATCTGGCAGATCGTCGTCGCCGACGTGTCGATGTCGCTCGACAACGTGCTGGCGGTCGCCGGCGCCGCCCAGGAGCATCCCTATATCCTGGCGATCGGTCTGCTGCTCTCGGTCGCGATGATGGGCACCGCCGCCAACCTGATCGCCCATGTTCTTCACCGCCACAGGTGGATCGGATGGATCGGCCTTGTGATCATCACCTATGTCGCGATCAGCATGATCTGGCGCGGCGGCGAGGAAGTCGTCCAGCACACCGCCTTCCTGTTCTGATCCCGTGACGGCAACTTCAGGAGCACCCTCCGCCATGCGCGCGACCACCCGGCTCAGGAAGCTGTTCGAGGACGGCCACACGATCGTGGCTCCCGGCATCGCCGACGGGCTTTCCGCCCGGCTGGTCGCTCAGGCGGGCTTCGAGGCGGTCTATGCCAGCGGCGGGGCTATCTCGCGCAGCGCCGGAATACCCGACCTTGGGCTGCTCTCCTCGACGGAGATCGTGTCGCGTCTGGAAGGCATCGTGGATGTGGTGGAAATTCCCGTCATCGCCGACGCCGATACCGGCTATGGCAACGCGCTGAATGCGCGGCGGGCGGTTCGGGCCTTCGAGCGTGCCGGGGTCGCTGCACTCCACCTGGAGGACCAGACGTTTCCCAAGAAGTGCGGCCACTACGACGACAAGTCGCTGGTGCCGGTGGTTGAGATGGTCCAGAAGCTGAAGGCTGCGCGGGATGCCCTGCACGATCCCGACTTCGTGCTGATCGCCCGCACCGATGCGATAGCGGTCGAAGGATTCGAAGCCGCAATCGACCGCGCCGCCGCCTATGTCGAGGCCGGCGCCGACATGGTCTTCGTGGAAGCGCCGACGACGGAGGAGCAGATCACCGAGATCGCCCGCCGGGTGCCCGGCTGGAAGCTGATCAACATGTTCCAGGGCGGCAAGACGCCGCTGCTGCCGACTCGCCGTCTGGCCGAACTCGGCTACCAACTCGTCATCATCCCCAGCGATCTCCAGCGTGCCGCCATCGCCGCGATGAGGCGGGCGCTGCACTGCATCGCCGAGGACGGCAGCACGGCGGCCATGGCCGGGGACATGGTGACCTTCAACGAGCGGGAGGCGGTGATCGGCACCGCGGACTATCAGGAATTGGACCGCCGCTTCGGAGCGTGACCGGTTCCGCCAAATGAGAACGGAGTGCCGGGCCACCGGCCCGACACCCCGCGCTCCTGAAGGCCGTAGCCTTCCTTACTCTTCCGGCAGCACCGGTTCGACGTTCCAGATCTCGTTCGCGTATTCGGCGATGGTCCGGTCGCTGGAGAACCAGCCCATCGACGCCGTATTGATGACGGCCTTCCGAGTCCATTGGTCCGGATTGCGGTAGAGGTCGGCCACCGCCTCGTGAGCTTCGCGGTAGGCCTGGAAGTCGGCCGTCACCAGGAACGAGTCGCCGCCGTCGGTCAGCGCCTGGATCAGCGGCCGGTAGCGGTGCGGATCGTCGGGAGAGAAGACGCCGCTCGCGATCATGTCCAGCGCCCGCTTGAGGGGCGGGTTGGCCGCGATCACGTCGCGCGGGTTATAAGCATTGCCGTGCCGGAGCGCTCCCGCCTCGTCGGCGGTCAGGCCGAAGATGAAGATGTTTTCCGGTCCGACGGCGTCGCGAATCTCCACGTTGGCGCCGTCCAGCGTGCCGATGGTCAGCGCGCCGTTGAGCGCCAGCTTCATGTTGCCGGTGCCCGACGCTTCCATGCCGGCGGTCGAAATCTGCTCCGACAGGTCGGCGGCGGGCATGATGACCTCGGCCAGCGTCACGTTGTAGTTCGGCAGCAGCGCGATCTTCAGCAGCCCTCGGACGGAGGGGTCCTGGTTGACCACCTTGGCGACGTCGTTGATCAGCTTCAGTGTCAGCTTCGCCATGTGGTAGGACGGGGCGGCCTTGCCGGCAAAGATCTTGGTGACCGGCACCCAGTTGACCGTCTGGCTGTCGCGCATGTCGTTGTACAGCGCGATGGTCTGGAGTACGTTCAGGAGCTGGCGCTTGTATTCGTGGATGCGCTTGACCTGAACGTCGAACATGCTGTCGACCGAAACTTCGACATTCAGCTCCCGCCCGATCAGGGCCGCCAGCCGCTTCTTGTTCTGCCGTTTGGCCCGGCGGAACTCCTCGCGGAAGACTTCGTCCTCGGCGCGCGGCTTCAGCGCTTCCAGCTCTTCCAGGTTCCTGATCCAGCCGCTGCCAATCCGGCTGGTGATCAGGTCGGACAGCGGCTTGTTGGACTGGTGCAGC
>DASQKT010000320.1:0-4472 GCA_035630415.1 Skermanella sp. | reverse complement strand
GGTTGGGAAGCGCCCACAGGGCGAAGTTGCCCAGGACGGCGGCGGCCAGAACGGCGAGAAGGAGGAGTACACGCATGACGGCGATATCTACACGAATTCGCCCGTCACCGGCATGGAAAAACGGCCCGTGAGGAATGTCGTTCCTCACGGGCCGCATTGTTCCGGTAGCGGTGGCGGCGGCGGCTCAGCCGTCGAGAGCGGGCTTCTTCCGCGTCAGCAGGAAGATCGCCGAGTTCTCGTTGTAGGCCGGCAGTTCCTCGGTCTCGATATCGGGATTGCGCCGTAGGAACTCGTCGAACGCCCGCTTCTCGCCCAGGTTCTGTTCGGCCAGACCGCCGGCATGCCAGTCGTCGAACAGCATGACCGCGTAGTCGCCGATCATCGGCTCGACGAAGGCCAGCGAATCGCGGGCCGAGGTGTAGATGTCGCAATCGACCATGACGACGCCGGCGCGCTTCATCTGGTGCTTTTCGACCAGTTCCGGGGTCATGGTGTCCTTGAACCAGCCCTTGATCAGGAAGGTCTTCTTCCAGTCCACGCCGCGCCGGGTCAGCAGCTTGTGGGCGAACTCGATCGAGGAGGCGAGCTGGCCGCTGCTCCAGATGTTGTTGTCCTGGAAGTCGGTTTCCGGCGGCAGTCCCTCGAAGCTGTCGAAGCCGAACTGGCGGACGCCGTTGGTTCCGGTCTTGACCAGCGCGTCGTGCATGCAGGCCATCGACGAGCCGTAGCAGACGCCGAATTCCAGATAATCGCCGATGTTTTCGCCACCGTTCAGATCCCGCAGCCGCTGGATCGCGTCCACGAAACTGGCGGTGAGCTTCTGTTCGGGGACAAGGCCCTGGCCCGCGAGCGCACGCCGTTGGGTCCTCACCCGGTAAAGCCAGCGGTTGATCCTGCGGGACGGCCCAAACAGTCCCAATGTCCTCAGCAGGCGGTAGAAAGGCGTGTTGAAACGCTCAACGCCCAGGGGCCGGGCAGCATGATTGTCTTGGACCGTCATCGGAGCCGGGTTCCTGTTTATCGTTTCATCAAGTTTCATTAACCAATGAAAACCATATTGGATGCGCAAGCGCCAGAGTTTATTTGACGTGCCCCAAGAGTAGATGCGAAGTGGTTATTGACCAACTTGGAAAAATTTTAATAAACACGCCATGAGTAGATGTCTATGATAGCATATGTTTTTGTGGGACAAAACTGAGAGAAAGTTCGGTTCGAAGTTTGGGCTTTGCCTATATCGATCAGCAGGTAGGGTGTCTTCCGTGTCCACTGGGAGCGCATTGACCGTTTAGCACATCCTTTTTGTGTGTCTTGGGCTCTCCGCTTGGTCGGGTAGAACAATGCTGTAGTGAGATCGATCGGATTATAACGATACCGGTAATCAGCCTTCTTCAGCAACAGATTGGGAGACGCTAGGTTTCCAGAAAACTGCGTGTTGCATTCACAACTTCCAATCTCCCTGTCAGGCGTTCGCGACGATGCGTGTCCGACACGGCTCGTATGCGCAAATCACACCAAGCTCCATCGGTAATGCAGCCCCGCCCCGCCATTGACTTGATCATGACGCCGCGTGGACGACTACGGCCTATCGTGCGGCGCACACTCATTTGCTGCGGCGCGGAATCAGATGCGGAATTAGGCATTGACTTAAAGGGGGAAAGTCGCCACTTAACGGCCATGCTTTGAAAAGCTTGACGGTGCCTTTCGCACCCCGGCTGCGGTCTCTCTACGATAAGAGTGGCCGTATCACAGATATCCGCATGTCGCGCGTTGACCGGGCTCTTCCCCTCATCTCCAGGGTCCGGTGGATCGAGCCGCCTCCTGGCGGACTTCGCTGCGAATTGGGGCGGATGGTATTGTGGGCCACCGGGTTGCCTACGCTGCTGAAGCGGGCTTGAGGCGCCCGACGATATTAGACACAACCAATGGAGGATTGCTTTGATGGATCAGCCGCTCGCGGGAAAGACCATCGCCATCCTGGTGGCTAACGGTTTCGAAGAAACCGAGATGACCGAGCCCCAGCGTGCCCTGCTCAAGACCGGCGCCACTCTCAGGGTGCTTTCTCCCGAACAGGGATTGGTCAACGGCTGGCACGGTAAAGCCTGGGGTCACTATTTCCCGGTCGATCAGCAGATCGCCGAGGTTCTGGCCGCCGATTTCGACATGCTGATCCTGCCGGGCGGTGAGCGTAGCGTGGCCAAGCTGGCTGCCAATCCGCATATCCGCCGCATCGTCAGCAGCTTCATGGACGGCGGCAAGCCGGTCGCCGCGATCGACGACGGCGTCAGCCTGCTCGCAGTCGCCCAGAAGGTCAAGGGCCGCACTCTCACCGGTTCCCCGGCCGTGCGCGAAGCTCTCGAGGCTGCCGGCGCCATCTGGAGCGAAGAGCCGATCACGATCGACAAGGCCCTCGTGACCGCCGACGGTCTCGACAACCTTCAGGCTTTCGTAGATCAGCTGGTGAAGTCCTTCACCGACGCCGCCCAGGTCAAGAAGGCCGCCTGACGCTCAGGCGCGCTCTCTGAAGGCTGCACGAAAAAGCCGCATCACGAAAACGCCGCATCCAATGGATCGCGGCGTTTTTCGTGTCCGCTTCGTGGGGTGCGGGCGCTTTCGTCCCAGTTGCTTTCACAAAAGACTTTTCCGAAGCATCGGGAGCCAATCGGCGCGCCGATGTGTTTCTCCGCCGCAGCCTGCCTCCCGACCGATTGCCCACGCGGGCGGCACCCTGAAGCCGGAGACGAAAAGCCCGTGAATCTGCCCTTTCCCCGTCGGCCCCGGCTGGTGGCCGCCTCATGCCTCGCCGCTCTACTGACTTTCGCCGGAGTACCCGGACCGGTATCGGCCCAGACGCCCGACGACGCCTTCATCGCCGGCTACGCCGCCGCCGTCCTTCAGCGCGAGTTCGGGCTTGCCGCGTCGAAAGTCACCGTTTCGGGCGGCGTCGTGCAGGTGGACGCCGCGACCCTGCAATCGTCCGCCGGTCCCCGCCTGCGGACCGCCTTGTCGGAAATCCCAGGCGTCAGGGATGTGAGGGTGCGCGAAGCCTCGGTGCCGCCGTCCGCAGCGCCCGGTCTCGCTCCGGTGCCGCCCGTCGCCGCCACCCGGCCCGATGGCGCTCCGCCTGCTCCGCCACCTGCGACGGCGGTGACCCAGGACGAGGGCGGTCAGGTGCTGCCGCGCTCCAACCTGTTCGAACCGCTGATGGCCGACCCGCGCTGGCCGCGCTTCTCGGCGGCCTACCGCTACTACACGGACGATCCGGACGTCGAGCACGCCGGGGCGGTCAGCTTCGGCGAAACCTTCTCGCTCTACCGGAACAGCCTGTTCGGCGGGCGCTGGGAAGTGGGCTTCCAGGCGGCAGTGTTCTCGGTCTTCGACCTGAACAGTGACAGTCTCGACCTGATCAACGCCGATTACTGGGTCGGCATTCCCCTGTCGTACCGGATCGGCGATTTCTCGATGCTGGGGCGCATCTATCACCAAAGTTCCCATCTTGGCGACGAGTTCCTGCTGCGCGAGGGAATCGACCAGTCGCGCCGGATCAACCTGAGCTACGAGGCGGTGGAAGCGTTGGCCTCATACGATATCGGCGAGGAATTCCGCGTCTATGGCGGGTTCAGCTACCTGTTCGACCAGGAGCCGTCCGACCTGAAGCCCTGGGGCACCCAGGCCGGGCTGGAATACGAGAGCAGCGACACCTTCGCCGGCGGCCGCCTTCGCCCGATCGCGGCTGCCGACCTGAAGTTCAGGGAGGAGTCCGACTGGGACATGGACCTGTCGCTCCGGGCCGGCGTCCAGTTGGAAAGTACCTTCCTCAATCCCCGGCGTATCCGGCTGATGGCGGAGTACTATAACGGCTCCAATCCGAACGGTCAGTTCTACTCGAGGAAGCTCGAATACATCGGTTTTGGGGTGAACGTCCAACTGGATTGACGGGCGTGCGAATGACCGTCACGAAAGCTCGGTGCGGACCTCCCACAGTTCGGGGAAGAAGGTCATGTCGAGCGCGTGGCGCAGGTAGCCGACACCGGCGGTGCCGCCGGTCCCTCGCTTGAAGCCGATGATGCGCTTGACCGTGGTCATATGGCGGAACCGCCATTGCTGGAACCAGTCCTCCAAATCCACCAGCTCCTCGGCCAACTGGTAGAGGTCCCAGTGCTCCGCGGTATTCCGGTAGATCTCCGCCCAGGCCGCCAGCACGGTCGGGTCGCTGCGGTGCGGTATCGAAAGGTCGCGTTCCAGCACTTCGGGCGCTATCGGGAAGCCGCGCCGCGCCAGCAGCCGTATCGTCGCATCGTACAAGCTGGGACCTTCCAGCGCCTCCGTCAGGGCCGCGTGCAGGTCCGGGCGGTGGCGGTGGGGCGCCAGCATGGCGGCCCGCTTGTTTCCCAGCAGGAACTCCATCATCCGGTACTGGTGCGACTGGAAGCCGGAGGACTGGCCGAGCTTGTCGCGGAACTTCAGGTAATCGG
>DASQKT010000319.1:0-3047 GCA_035630415.1 Skermanella sp. | reverse complement strand
CCACTCGTCCTGAAATGCGTAGCCGTGTTCCCGCATGTCGGCCAGCACGTCGGCAAGGTCCTGCTGGACGAAATGCGGCAGCATGAACCGGTCGGCCAGTTCGGTGCCCCAGCGGACCAGCTTGTTCTTATACGGCGTCTTCCAGAACCGGGCGATCATGGCCCGCATCAGAAGCTGCTGCGTCAGGCTCATTTGGGCATGCGGCGGCATCTCGAACGCCCGGAACTCCACCAGACCCAGCCGGCCGCTGCTGCTGTCGGGCGAATAGAGCTTGTCGATGCAGAACTCCGCCCGGTGCGTGTTGCCCTGCATGTCGGTCAGCAGGTGGCGCAGCACGCGGTCGATCAGCCAAGGCGGACACCAGCCGCCGTCGGCGGCATGGTCGATCTGGTTGAAGGCGATTTCCAGTTCGTAGAGCGAATCGTTGCGTGCCTCGTCGATGCGCGGCGCCTGACTGGTCGGGCCGATGAACAGGCCGGAGAAGATGTAGGACAGCGCCGGGTGGTTCTGCCAGTAGGTGATCAGGCTGCGCAGCAGGTCCGGCCGCCGCAGGAACGGGCTGTCGTTGGGTGTCGCACCGCCGACCACCACGTGGTTGCCGCCGCCGGTGCCGACATGGCGTCCGTCCAGCATGAACTTTTCGGTGCCGAGCCGCGCCAGCCGCGCTTCCTCGTAGAGGGCGAAGTTGTTGCGCACCAGTTCGTCCCAGGAATGGGACGGATGGATGTTGACCTCGATCACGCCGGGGTCCGGGGTCACAGCCATGCTGTTCAGGCGTGGATCGCGGGGCGGTGGGTAGCC
Source organism: Skermanella sp. (assembly GCA_035630415.1). Taxonomy (GTDB): domain Bacteria; phylum Pseudomonadota; class Alphaproteobacteria; order Azospirillales; family Azospirillaceae; genus Skermanella. The sequence goes on along the minus strand of DASQKT010000319.1, from coordinate 2,246 downwards.
CTCCATGATGACCGGCATGTTCAGCTCGAGGGCGGTCGCCTCGATCTCGCCGACCAGCGCCAGATAGTCCTCCAGCATGCTCATCGGCGGCATGAAGACGTACAGCTTGCCGTCGCGCGCCTCGCAGCACATCGCGGTGCGGACGATCCACCAGGCCGACTTGCCCTCTTCCGGGATCTCGGTCCGGACTTCGGCCATGGCCTGATAAGCCTGCCGGCGGAGTGCTTCCGGCTTGGGCGGCTCGACCGTGCGCTGGCGCAGCGGTACCGCGTGCGGCGGCAGCGGACCGGGCGTGTCGAACGGGTCCTGTTCCCAGGTGAAGGGATAGTCGCGCATATCGACCCAGGGCAGCGACCCCAGCGGCAGGCGGTAGCCCAGCGAGCTGTCGCCGGGGGCGAGCAGCAGCCTTTCCTGGCGGAGCGGCCAGGTGCTGGACAGCCAGACCGGTCCCTTCTGGTCCATCCGGCGGTTGATCGGCAGGGCGAAGCCGACCGGCTCGTTCAGCCCGCGCTGGAAGACCTTGGCGAGGCGGGCGCGCTCCTCCTTGTCCTCAAGGTGGCTTTCCAGCGGATCGACATTGACCGGAAGCTGCGATTCCTTGCGCAGATAGTGCCAGGGATCTTCGTAGGCCGCCAATACGAGGCTGGGATCGATCCCAAGCCTTTTCGCCAGCGTCACCAGGAACAGCCCGGCCTCCTGCGTGCCGAACCCGTAATCGACCGTTTCCTTGGCGAGCAGGTCGGAATTCGCCCAAAGCGCGTCACCGTCCTGACGCCAGTAGATCGTCAGGGCCCAGCGCGGCAGGCTTTCGCCCGGATACCACTTGCCCTGTCCGTAGTGGACCAGACCGCCGGGCGCGAAGCGGCGCATCAGCCGGTCCAGCAGATTGGCGGCATAGGCGCGCTTGGTCGGTCCGACGGCGGCCGTGTTCCACTCCGCCCCTTCGGCGTCGTCGATCGACACGAAGGTCGGCTCGCCGCCCATGGTCAGGCGGACGTCGCCCTCGTCCAGCTCGATGTCGATCTTGTGGCCCAACGCCTCGATGGCGCCCCACTGGCTGTCGGTATAGGGCTTGCTGACGCGCGGCGCTTCGTAGATGCGGGTGATCGACATCTCATGGCCGAACTCGACCTCCGCCTCGTCCACGGCGCCGGTGATCGGTGCGGCGCTCGACGCGTCGGGGGTACAGGCCAGCGGGATATGCCCTTCGCCCGCCAGCAGACCGGAGGTCGGGTCGAGGCCGATCCAGCCCGCGCCCGGCAGGTAGACTTCCGTCCAGGCGTGCAGGTCGGTGAAATCGACCTCGGTGCCGCTCGGGCCGTCGATGCTCTTCTGGTCGGCGGTGAGCTGGATCAGGTAGCCGGACACGAAGCGGGCCGCCAGACCCAGGTTCCGCATGATCTGGACCAGCAGCCACGCGCTGTCGCGGCACGACCCGGTCCTGAGCGTCAGGGTTTCTTCGGGTGTCTGGATGCCCGGTTCCATCCGGATGACGTAGCCGATGTCCTGCTGGAGTCGCTGGTTGAGCGCCACCAAGAAGTTGACCGACTGCATCGGGTCGCGCGGGACGGCAGCGACCCATTCCGCGAGCTTGGGGCCGACTTCCGTCGTCTCCATATAGGGGCGCAATTCGCGCTGAAGCCAGGGCTCGTATTCGAACGGCCACTGCTCCGCGCTGGGCTCCAGGAAGAAATCGAACGGGTTGATGACCGAGATTTCGGCGACCAGATCGACCTCGATCGACAGGAAGTCGGTCTTCTCGGGGAAGACGAACCGCGCCAGATAATTGGACTGCGGGTCCTGCTGCCAGTTCAGGAAATGCTGCTTCGGCTCGACCTTCAACGAATAGCTGAGAATGGGCGTCCGGCAGTGCGGGGCAGGGCGAAGCCTGACGATCTGCGGTCCCAGGGAAACCAGCCGGTCATATTTGTAGAACGTCTTGTGGTTGAGTGCGACGTGGATCGCCATGAATTCGCCTCAGTAGAAATGGGGGCAGGGCGCAGCGCGTAAGCCTAACACCATATGCCGCAATGCGGTATGCCGCTATCTATTCAAAATCGGCTGGCGACGAAATCGACTATCCTTGCCGCCCTCCGCAGGGCAAACTATCTGGAGCGACAGAATGTCGCAGACAGAACGGCATAGGATCAAGTCCGGAGGCATCACCGCCCGGCCGAAGGATCGCGGAAGAACAAAAAGAACACGGGCGCATCTCGGGGGAGGAAACCGACCATGGGGATCGTCGT
>DASQKT010000318.1:0-2935 GCA_035630415.1 Skermanella sp. | reverse complement strand
TTCCACATCAGGGAGCCGTAACCGAACACCCACAGGTCGCTGCCCGGCGGCACCGTGATCTTGGGAAAGATTACGGAGCCTCGGGACGGACGGAAGACCATCGCCGACTCGACCCCGGCGGCGGCTAAGTCGCTCTCGGCGGAGTCCTGGGAAAAGGCGGCGGTATCGTCTTCGATCGCGCCGCATTTGAAATCTTCGGCAGACATGGCCCTCAGATGGTGTCCCCTCAGCGCTGGCGCCACCGTAGCACAGATCGACGCGGCTCTCGACCTTGAACGCCGCGACCCGGTATAAGTCAGCGCCCTTCCTCAACTTCTCCCCACATCGGTCGGATCATGCGCGCCAGACCCATCCTGCTATCGCTTCTCTTGCTGGCCGTCGTCGGCGCCGGCTATACCGCATGGTGGTTCTATGCCGCCGGCGTGGTCCGCGACAGCGTCGCCAGTTGGATCGCGGCGGAGCGCGCCCAGGCCAGCTTCATCGAGTTCAAGGGAATGGAGGTCAGCGGCTATCCCCTGTCCCTCACCGCAAGGACGTCGGATTTTTCGATCCGCCGTGCCGACGGATTGAGCTGGCGCGGCCCTGAACTGGCGGCTCACGCACGCCCCTGGAACCCGCTTGCGATCACGGTCGACCTGCCGGGGGAGCAGGAAGCGGCGATCGTCAGCCAGGGTGCCGCACCGCCGCTCAGCATCGTGGCGAAGGACGGCGGGACCGGGCTGGTCAATCTGACAATGAGCGGTGCGGTCACGGACGCGACCCTGCGTCTGACGCACGTAACCGCCGGCTTGCCCGGCGGCCTTAACGCGGCGACTGTCGGCAGCATTGACCTCAGCGCCGCGTTTCCCGAGTCCCCTCCCGCCGACCATGCCGGGACCGCCGTCACGGTACAAGCGCACCTCAAGGACCTGGGCCTGCCGCCCGACCAGAAGTCTCCGCTGGGCCGCACCATCGACACCGCCGCGTTCACCGCCCGCGCGAAGGGGCAACTGCCCGCGCGCTTCACCGAACCGGAGATCGCCGCCTGGAGCCGGAACGGCGGAACCATCGATATCGACCAGCTCAACCTCGCCTGGGGTCCGTTGCGGATGACGGGAACGGGGACGCTGGCGCTCGATTCAGCGCTTCAGCCGATCGGCGCGATGAGTGCTGAAGTAATCGGCATCAACCCGACCATGGACAGTCTGGCTGGTGCCGGGATCGTCCGGCCGGGCGATGCGGCGATGGCGAAGGTGGCGCTGGGGCTGCTCTCCCGCCGCAGCACGCCGGACAAGCAGCCGATCGTCGAGGCATCGGTGACGGCGCAGGACGGCTGGCTCTACTTCGGACCTGTCCGGCTGATGCGCATGCCCCGGCTGAACTGGGAATAGGGGGCTTCACCCCCCGGCATCCTGGAACCCGTTGGACCTGAACTCCTTGGACATCTCGATCACCCGGACCGTTTCGTCCCACTCCACCAGATCACCGACCTGATCGGCCGGAACCCAGCGGGCGTCCATGGCGTCGTCGGCAGCCTTCGGCTCACCGGGGCCGCATTCCGCCACCACCTCGACCAAGGTGTAGTGGAACTGGACGTTACCGGCCTCGTCGCGGCTGATGCTGTCCAGAGCGGTCACGACGGCCTGCGGGACGACCTCCAGCCCGGTTTCCTCCAGCACTTCACGCGCCGCCGCCTCGAACAGGGTTTCCCCGACCGACTGCGCGCCGCCCGGCAAACCCCATTGCCCCAGGCGCGGCGCCCTGCCCCGCTGGATCAGCAGCACCCGCTCGTCCTGCCAGACCACGACTCCGACGCCGACCCAGGGGCGGTCGGGATATTCCCGTCCGGCCCGGCTCACGACTTGAACCGTTCGTCCACTGGAACGCGATAGCCGTTCGCCAGCCGGTTGGTCTCGTTGGCCATGCCGACCACGCCCATCAGCTCGCCAAGCATTTCGTCGGTCATGCCGGCCTTGCGGGCGGCCGCCGTATGGGAGGCGATGCAGTACTCGCAGCTATTGGTGGCGCTGACGGCGAGGTAGAGCATCTCCTTGGTCAGGGAATCGAGCGCGCCGGGAGCCATGACCTCCTTCAGGCTTTCCCAGGTCCGCCTCAGCGTCGGCGGATGGCTGGCGAGCGCCTTCCAGAAATTGTTGATCAGATCGGTGCCGCGCGTCTTCATGATGTCGTCATAGACGGCGCGAACCTCGGGACTAGCGTCCTCGTACTCGACCATGGAGCCTCCGGTGAAACAGGCATGTGCTCAAACGCGAACGGGGCGCCCAGATGGACGCCCCGCGGATCTTACCATCGCGAAGAGGATGGTCGATCAATACATGTGCTGACCGCCGTTGATCGACAGGGTCGAGCCGGTGACGAAGCCGCCCTCGTCCGCGACCAGGAACAGCACGCCGCGCGCGATTTCCGAAGCCTGACCGAGACGGCCGACCGGAACCTTGGCGACGATCTTCTCCAGCACGTTCGGCGGAACGGCGCGGACCATGTCGGTGTCGATGTAGCCCGGAGCGATCGCGTTGACGGTGATCCCCTTGGCGGCACCTTCCTGGGCCAGCGCCTTGGTGAAGCCGTGGATGCCGGACTTGGCCGCCGCGTAGTTGACCTGACCGTACTGACCGGCCTGACCGTTGATCGAGCCGATGTTGACGATCCGGCCGAAGCCCCGCTCCCGCATGCCGTCGATCACGTTGCGGCACATGTTGAAGCAGGAAGTCAGGTTCGTCGCGATGACGTCGTTCCACTGCTCGAAGGTCATCCGGTGCAGCACGCCGTCGCGGGTGATGCCGGCGTTGTTGACGACGATCTCGACCGGACCCAGTTCCGCCTCGACCTTGGCCAGACCCGCCTTGCAAGCTTCGAAGTTGCTGACGTCCCACTTGAACGAGGCGATGCCGGTCCGTTCGGTGAACTCGCGGGCCTTCTCGTCGTTGCCGGCATA
>DASQKT010000317.1:0-4487 GCA_035630415.1 Skermanella sp. | reverse complement strand
CCCAGAAGCCGCTCATCCGGTACTTGGCGACATGGATGTCGCTCGGCGCCGCCGTCAGGCCGTCCACGATGGCCGCCGCCCAACTGTCGCGTTCCAGCACCTTGGCGCCTGCCGCCGGTCCTGCCGGGCCGGGCAGGGGGTCGCCCAGCCCGACGCCCTCGCCGGTCGGCTTGTAGGCGTGGAGCAAGGAGGGGCTGAGGTTCAGCCGGTCCGGCCGGTTGCCCCAGTTGACCCAGAGCACCGGGACGCCTTTCCCCCGCAGACGCGGCAGCAAGGCCTGAAGCGGCGCTATCGGCGTCCGGACGGGTGTCACGTCCACTCCGATATGCGACAGCCAGCCATGGGGCGAGCAGAAATCGTTCTGCATGTCGATCACGACGATTGCGGTACGGACGAGATCGATCACGATGTTCTGCGGCTCGGCCCTGGCCGCCAGCGGATAGGGAGTTGGCGGTGGGCGCACCATATCAACGGTCTCCTTGGAGACGCGCCAGCGGTTTACCGGTGTCGAGCCGAGTGGAGCCATCGCCAAATCCCCTGTCCTGGTAACTCCCCTGCCGTCGAGGCACGCACAAGCCATGCCAGAGACGCTGGATGCCGGCCTACTCCGATACACCCTGATTTCTTTAACCCGATCAGGCCTTAACCCGATCAGGGTATGTACCCACCGATGCCCGCCAAATGGGCGATGACTTGCCCGTCTATTGGGCTTGATGCGCCGCCAGTACCCGGTATCGTAAACGACTGTTACGAATGGCCGGGAGCGATGGTGTCGGATATGGCTTCTGCGAATCAGGGTAGGCCGAACATTGGCGGGCACGAGAACCGGCTGGGAGCCTTCTGTCCGCACATCTCCCTGGACATTCCAGGCGCCTCGCAGGGGCCGCTCGCCGGCCTGACTTTCGCCGCCAAGGACCTGTTCGACGTGGCGGGGCATACCACGGGAGCAGGCAATCCGACATGGCTGGCGACCCATTCGCCCGCCGCCGCGACGGCGCCGGCCGTGCAGGCGCTGCTGGATGCCGGAGCGCGGCTGGTCGGCAAGACGGTCACCGACGAACTGGCCTTCAGCATCAATGGCGAGAACGCCCATTACGGCACGCCGCTCAACACCAAGGCGCCGCAGCGCATCCCCGGCGGCTCGTCCAGCGGTTCGGCATCTGCCGTCGCGGGCGGCGTCGTGCCGCTGGCGCTCGGGACCGACACCGGCGGTTCCGTCCGCGTCCCGGCTGCCTTCTGCGGCATCTACGGTTTCCGGCCCACCCATGGCCGGGTCTCGCTGGACGGCGTCACGCCGCTGGCGCCCAGCTTCGACGCGGTCGGCTGGTTCACCCGCGACGCCGGGTTGCTGGAGCGGGTAGGGCGGGTGCTGCTGAGGCTCGAGGGCGACGAGGCGGAGCGGCCGCGCAGCCTGCTGCTGGTGGAGGACGCCTTCGCCCTGACCGAACCTTCCGTCCGGACGGCGCTGGGGCCGGCGATCGATGCCGTCACCGCGACTTTGGGTTCTCCCCGCGATGTCAGGCTGAGCGGCAACGGGTTGGGCGACGGCTGGCTGAACGCCTTCCGCACCTTGCAGATGCATGAGATCTGGCGAACTCACGGCGCCTGGATCACCAGTCACCGACCCCATTTCGGGCCGGGCGTCGCGGAGCGGTTCGAGGCGTCCTCGAAGGTCACGGACAAGGCGGCGGCCGAGGCCGGCAACTTCCGCCGCCGGGTGACGGAACAGATGGACAGCCTGCTGGCCGGCGGCGATCTGCTGCTGATGCCGACGGCGCCCGGCATCGCGCCGTTGAAGAACACGCCCCAGGGAGAACTCGACCAGTTCCGCGCCCAGGTCCTCAGCATGACCTGCATCGCCGGGCTGGCCCGGCTGCCCCAGGTCAGCCTGCCCGTAGCCGAGGTGGAGGGCTGCCCGGTCGGCTTGTCCCTGGTGGCGCGGCGCGGCTATGACGGGATGCTATTGGCGGCGGCGAAGCGGGTGGCGGAGGTCCTGTAAGACGGCTTACGACTCGTAGCTGACCAGCGAGTGTACCGGCACGTCGAGCTTTTCCGCGCCTTTCAGGAACGCCAGTTCGATCAGGAACTGTGCAGCGACGACATCGGCGCCGACGCTGCGCAACAGGTTGATGGCGGCCACCATCGTCCCGCCCGTCGCCAGCAGGTCGTCGCACACGACGACGCGAGCGCCCGGCTTGATCGCGTCGGCCTGGATCTCGATCGTGTCGGAGCCGTATTCCAGGTCGTAGTTGTGGGTGATGATGTCGCCCGGCAGTTTGCCGCGCTTGCGGATCATGACGAAGCCCAGGCCCAGCGTCAGCGCCAGCGGCGCCGCTACCAGGAACCCGCGTGACTCGATCCCGACCAGCACGTCCGGCTTATAGGGCCTGACCGCGTCGGCCAGTTGCCCGACGGCCTCCTTCCAGGCTTCCGCATGGGCGAGCAGTGTGGAAATGTCGTAGAACAGGATTCCGGGCTTGGGAAAGTCCGGGATGCTGCGGATATGGTCTTTGATGTTCATCGCTGTCCTGCGGATTCCCATTACTCGATTCGGGCCGCATCCTAATGGGCCGGCGCATCACATGCAAACAGGTGACCCGTCATGACCGACTTTCAGGTGACCAGGGGGCAAATGAACTCAGGCGGCTGGATCGAACCCGCCGCTGACGGCGACGGCCCGGTGCTTGCCGCCGTCGGACGCTGGGTCATCGCGACCGCTCAGGCGCTGGGAGCCGATCTCGATAGCGTGAAACCGGAAGCAAACAGGCCCGTCCGTCTCGATCTCGGCCGACTGGAAGCCGTCGATACCGTCGGTGCCCTGCTGCTCCTGCGTTTCCAGGCGAGGTTGGGTGCTGCGGGCTCGCCCGTGGAGATGACCGGAGCCAGCCCGGCCCACGCCGCCCTGATCGACGCGGTGAAGCGGGCGGACCGGCGCTGCGACCATAGTGTCAAGGATACCCGCCATCCGGTCGTTGCGATGGTCGAACGGACCGGTGCCGCAGCCTTCCACGCCGGCCGGGAAGCGACGGACCTGCTGAACTTCCTCGGCATGATGGTGACGGCGCTGGCGCGCACGGCGGCATCGCCCCGGCGGCTGCGCGGCATCGCACTGGTCCACCATATCGAGCAGACCGGCCTCAACGCCCTGCCCATCGTAGGCCTGCTGTCGTTCCTGATCGGCGTCGTCCTGGCCTATCAGGGGGCCGACCAGCTTCGCCAGTTCGGCGCCGAACTGTTCGTGGTCAACCTGCTCGGCATCTCGATCCTGCGGGAGATCGGCATCCTGATGACCTCGATCATCATCGCCGGCCGCTCCGGCTCCGCCTTCACGGCGCAGATCGGCACCATGAAGGTCAACCTGGAGGTTGACGCGCTGCGCACGCTGGGGCTCGACCCGATCGAGATGCTGGTGCTGCCGCGCGCCCTTGCCCTGATGATCACCCTTCCCCTGCTGGCTTTCTACGCCGATGTCGTCGGGCTGCTCGGCGGGGCGGTGATGTGCTATTTCGTGCTGGATATCGGCTTCGGGCAGTTCGTCCAGCAGCTTCACGGCGCGATCAAACTTTCGACGCTTATGGTAGGACTGTGCAAGGCGCCGGTCTTCGCCTTCGTTATAGCCCTGGTCGGGTGCTACGAAGGTCTGAAGGTCAGCGGCAGCGCCGAAAGCGTCGGGCGGCTGACGACCCGGTCCGTGGTTGTGGGGATATTCCTGGTGATCGTGCTCGACGCACTCTTCTCGATCCTGTTTTCGTATGTCGGCGTCTGAAAACCCAGCCAATGGGGCGGCGGTGATCCGGGTGCGCGGGCTGGTCACCCGTTTCGGCGCCCAGACGATCCATGACGGGCTGGACCTGGATGTCCGGCGCGGCGAGGTGCTGGGCGTGGTCGGCGGTTCGGGCACCGGCAAATCGGTGCTGCTCAAGGCCATCATCGGCCTTGTCCGCCCAGCGGCCGGAACGATCGAGGTGCTCGGCGACGACACGGCTACCCTCAACGATGCCGAGCGCATCGCCCTGCAAGCGCGCTGGGGCGTACTGTTCCAGGACGGCGCGCTGTTCAGTTCGATGACGGTTGCCGAGAACATCCAGGTTCCGCTGAAGGAGCATACGACGCTGGACCCCGCGACCATCGCGGAGGTCGCCCGCATCAAGATCGCCATGACCGGCCTGCCGCCGGAAGCCGGGCTGAAGTTTCCGTCGGAGCTGTCCGGCGGCATGAAGAAGCGGGCGGGACTGGCCCGCGCGCTGGCGCTCGACCCCGACATCCTGTTCCTGGACGAGCCGACGGCGGGCCTCGACCCGATCGGTGCGTCCGCTTTCGACGAGTTGATAAAGGGCCTTCAGCGTAGCCTGGGCCTGACCGTGTTCATGGTGACCCACGACCTCGACAGCCTGCGCGCGATCTGCGACCGTATCGCGGTGCTGATCGACAAACGCATTCTGGTGGATACGATGGCGGCCCTGCGTCAGCTGGACCAACCCTGGATT
>DASQKT010000316.1:0-2421 GCA_035630415.1 Skermanella sp. | reverse complement strand
CTCACAGGCGAGATCCAACTGGCTGAATCCCCGCCTGCGCCGCCACTGACGCAACAGCTCCCCGACCGGCGGTGCCCTGCGGACGATGGAGCGGGGGTCGGATTGCCGGGCGCTTTCCGCCATTGCCGGACCTTTCTCGGTTTCATGAAGCCGCGAACGCGGCTAGATCGCGGTTCAGCCGCTCCCTGTGGGTGATGAACAGCCCGTGCGGCGCCCCTTCGTAGATTTCCAGCCGTGCTCCGGGGATCAGGTCCGCCGTCGGACGGCCGGCCAGATCGATGGGGGAGGATATGTCGGCATCTCCCTGGATGACCAGCACCGGCAGGCCGATCGCTTTCAATTCCTCCCGGAAGTCCTCCCGTACCAGCATGCGGTGGCAGTCCAGCACAGCCTTCAGCGAGGTGCCGAGCGCCATCGACTTGACCCACTCCACCGTCGCCTGAGAGGTCTCCGGCAGGACGAAGGGTCGGGCGTTCTCTTCGACCCAGAGCGGGAAGTCCTGTTCGAAAGCCCGGTGCAGGTCCTCCAGCACGGCCTCGTCGAAGCCGTGGGGATTGTCGGGCCGGCGCATTACCAGCGGCGTCGTCGGGGCGATCGAGACCAGCCGGCCGACACGAGCGGTTCCGTGGCGCGTCACGTAGCGGACGATCTCGGCTCCACCCATGGAGAAGCCCACGAGCGTCACGTCGCGCAGGTCGAGCGTGTCGAGGACGGCGGCCAGATCGTCGGCCAGCGTGTCGAAGTCGTAGCCGCGTCCCGGATCGCTGGAACGTCCGTGGCCGCGCCTGTCATAGGCGATGCAGCGGAAACCCTGCTCCGCCAAGGCCGCCATCTGGTAGCTCCAGCTTTCGGACGGCATCACCCAACTCGCCACGAAGACGACCGGCTTGCCGGTCCCCCAGTCGCGGTAGAACAGCGACGTGCCGTCCCCGGTCCGGATGAAGCCCGGCATGGTGGCGGCGACTGAAAGCGCATGGCCCATGGCTAAATCTCCTGTCTTTCCGACCTCCGGCCGATCCGGGGTCGGGCACAGGATCGTCCATGGAGCGGGTGGCGGTCGATTACGTCGCAGGTAACGGAATGCGCATTTTCCGACTTTTGTCCCCAGCCCGTGAGGGCAGGACCTCCTTGTACTGAACCGCCTGAGCGCCAGCTTGTTAACCATTACAGGCGCGCAAACATCGCAATATGCAGGGAGGCCGGAGTGGCTGATTTGAAGAAGGTCCTGGGGACCATGCTGGTTTCGGGGCTTGCCGGGCGGACCGGCGGCCGGGGAGCGGCGCTGGCGACGGCGGCGCCGATGCTGTTGGGCGGCGGCACGACCAAGGCAGGCATGAGCCTCGGCAAGAAGGCCGGCTTGGCAGCGCTTGCCTATCTCGCCTACAAGGCCTGGAACGACAGCGGCAACGCCCAGCCGCAAGCGACGCCGGCGGCACCGCCGGAGAAGAAGGGGGCAAGTGGCCCGTTCGGCGCTCTGTTCGATGCACTGGGCGTCTTCCAGCCCAAGAACGAGGCCGATGAGGCGGCGGCCGCCGCCGCATTGCCCGGCATCGACGACGCCCAGGCGCTGCTTCTGATCCGTGCCATGATCTCCGCCGCCAACGCCGACGGACAGATCACCCCGGACGAGCGCGCACGCATCCTTCAGCACCTGGACAAGGCTGGAGCCGGCGCCGAGGAGCGGCGGATCGTCGAGCAGGAAATCCAGTCGCCGCGTCCGCTTGACGATATCGTCCGCGAGGTGCGCGACCAGGATACCGCCGAGCAGGTCTATCTGGCGTCGGAAATAGCGCTTAGGGGCGGTTCGGCGACCGAGCAGCGCTACCTGGACTTCCTGGCGAGCAGGCTGAACATCCCGGACCAGCGCCGCAAGGAACTGGATAGCATCACCTGACCCTTCAGCCTTGACCAGAAGTGCCGGAGGCGCCGGATCGATCCGGCGCCTCCGGAGCGCCGCTATCCCTGGTGCGGGACTTCTCCCGATCCGACGCTGGTATCGACCTTGGCCGCGATCCGGCGAACGCCGTCTTCGGTGAGGGCGCCGACCACGACATAAGTGTAGCCGTTCTCGTCCCAGACGCCGACGTTCAAGCCTCGATGATGCTCGATATTCAGCGGCTTGCTTTCCGGAGGGCCGAAGGTGACGCAGACGGCGACCGGATCGCCGTTGTCGCGTGACCAAAGGAATTGTGCGACGGGATAGGCATCGATCGCCAGCAGGCGCGCGCCTTCGAACTTCAAGCCTTGTGACGACAGGTCGGGGACCTTCAGCGACCTGTTCAGCAGGGAACCGAGCCATGCCTCGATATGTTCGCGACGCTCGGCCGGCACTTCCGCCAGATGTTCGGTCTGGCGGGCATAGACCAGATGATAGGCTGCGATCTCGTCCATCATGGCCGTACGTTCGTTCATGGCGGCGGC
>DASQKT010000315.1:0-20292 GCA_035630415.1 Skermanella sp. | reverse complement strand
GCTACCAGCCGCCCGCCACCCAAGCCCTGATGCTGGCCGATGCCGCTGGATTCGGCGTCCGCGCCGGGGTGGAGACCGTGGGCGAGGACGTGATTGGCCTGCGAGTCCTGGTGCTCTACGGCATGAAAGGCGTCGCCGCCTATTACCACCATGCCACCGTCTTGGGCTTCCGCCACCCCGATATCGACGCCGAGATCGCCCGCATCCTCTCCGACCTCGCCGGCGATCCCGCCGACATTCCTGGCCTGCTGGCCCTGGCGCTCGACGCCGGCACGCTGAACCTCAAGGTGATGGAGCTGCTGGACGCCGCCAACACCGGCACCTATGGCACGCCGGAACCGACCGTCGTCCGCATGACGCCGCGCGCCGGCAAGGCGATCCTGGTCAGCGGCCACGATCTCGGCGACCTCGCCCGCATCCTGGACCTGACCGCAGGCGCCGGCATCCTCGTCTACACCCATGGCGAGCTTCTGCCCGCCAACGCCTATCCGGCGCTGAAGGCCCATCCGCACCTCGCCGGCAATTTCGGCAGCGCGTGGCAGGACCAGCACGCCGACTTCGCCGCCTTCCCCGGCCCGGTCGTTCTGACCTCCAACTGCCTGATCGAGCCGCAGCGCTCCTACAAGGGCCGCATCTTCACCGCTGGTCCAGTCGGCTGGCCGGGTGTGCGCCACATCGAGAACGGCGATTTCTCCCCCGTCGTCCAGGCGGCCCAGGCCCTGCCGGGCTTCACCCAGGATGCGCCGGAGAAGACGACCACCATAGGTTTCGCCCGCGACAGCGTCATGGGCGTCGCCGGCGCCGTGATCGACGCGGTCAAGAGCGGCGCGATCCGCCGGTTCTTCCTGATCGGCGGCTGCGATGGCGCTGCTCCCGGTCGCAACTACTACACCGAAGTCGCGGAGGCCGCCCCCGCCGATACCGTCATGCTGACGCTGGGTTGCGGCAAGTTCCGCATCAACGGCACGGATCACGGCGATATCGGCGGCATCCCGCGCCTGCTCGACCTCGGCCAGTGCAACGATGCCTATTCCGCCATCAAGATCGCCTCGGCGCTGGCCGATGCGTTCCAGTGCGGCGTCAACGACCTGCCGCTGTCGATGATGGTTTCCTGGTTCGAGCAGAAGGCGACCGCCGTGCTGCTGTCGCTGCTGGCGCTGGGCATCAAGGGCATCCACCTGGGGCCGACGCTGCCGGCCTTCCTGACGCCGACGCTGCTGGCCGTGCTCCAGGAGAAGTTCGACCTCCGCGCCAACGGCGATGCCGCTGCCGATGTCGCCCGCGCGCTCGGTCAGGCCGCCTGACATGAGCGAGGCGAACGTGACGGCCGGTTTCGGCATAACCATCAAGACGCGCGACGGCCGGTCCGTCGCGTTCGCCTGCGGTCCGGACGAGCGCATGCTCGACGCCGCCGGCCGGCAGGACCTCTATCCCCCGGCCCAGTGCGGCCAGGGAAGCTGCGGCGCCTGTCTCGCCTATGTCGAAACCGGGGAGGTCGAGCGGGAGCCGTGCAGCCCCTCGGCCCTGCCGGAAACCGAGCGGGACAAGGGCGGCATCCTGCTGTGCCGCTGCCGTCCGCTGTCCGACGTCGATCTCCGCGTGCCCTACGACGCGGCCTCGATCCGGTTCGAGCCGGAACCCGAGCGCACCGCCGTCATCGAGTCCATCGAAACTCTCAGCCCCCCGATGCGCCGCCTCGTCCTCCGCCTCGGCCCAGGCGCCGACGGCGGGGCAGGGGTGGATTTCGAGCCCGGCCAATTTCTGGAACTGACCGTTCCCGGCACCGGCCTGATGCGCGCCTATTCCATCGCCTCCACCCCCAACTGGGACGGCCGGGTCGAACTGCTGATCCGGCTTCAGCCGGGTGGACGCTTCTCGGAATGGCTGGCGAACACGGCGGCCCCCGGCATGGAACTGATCGCACGCGGGCCGCAGGGCGGCTTCATGCTGCACGACCGGGGCCTCGACCCGCGCTGGTTCGTCGCCGGCGGCAGCGGCCTTGCTCCCGTGCTCTCGATGCTGCGCCGCATGGCAGAGTGGGGCGACCCGCAGCCGGCCCGGCTGTTCTACGGCACTTGGCAGCGAGAGGAGCAGGTCTGCGACGCCGAGTTGACGGAGCTTCAATCGCAGATGCCGGCCCTGGAGATCACCCGTACCGTAGCGGGCGTGGACCCCACATGGACCGGCGCCGCCGGTTCGGTCGTCGATACGCTGGCCGGTTCCCTGCAAACCCTCCGCCGGCACGGCGACCCGCTCCCCGACATCTATGTCTGCGGCTCGCCGGGGATGGTCGAAGCGGTCCGCGCCGCCGCGACCGCAGCCGGCTTGCCCGAAGACCGGGTGTTCCATGAGCAGTGCGGAGCGGCCTCCCCGTGACCGGCGGCTGCCACCATCCTGAACCAGTCAACTCAAGCCGCCCGGTCCGTCGGCGCTCCTCCCGTCTCCCCTCCTGTCGTTCGCCAGGGAGATCCCGGCGGACGCCGGTCCGGCCGGGCGGCCTGCACCATCATCATCTCGCCGATGTTCTCCGGAGTTATCAGCCCCAGCAGCTTGCCCTCGCGGTTCGTGATGCCGATGGCGGGCAACCCCTGTTCCTGCATCAGGCGCAACGCCTCGTCCAGGTTGCGCCGGTCCTCGATCACCGGGATGTCCGACCGCATCACCTCCAGCACGGGTGTATCCGGGCCGCGTTCCCGCAGCGCTTTGATCATGTCGTCGCGGGTCAGTACCCCGCGCAGCCGTCCGGCGCCGTCCACCACCGGGAATTCGTGCTGCGTCGTGTGGATCAGCGCCTGTACGGCATCCTCCACCACGCTCGACGGCGACAGGCTTTCGAACCGGGTGATCATCGCGTCTCCGGCGATCATGCCGCGCGATACCTCCCGAAGCTGCACCGCATGGGCTTCCGACGATGCCGCCAGATACACGAACAGCGCTATGAAGATCAGCAGCGGATTGCCGAACAGCCCCAGCAGGCCCAGCGCAAAAGCGACGGCCTGACCGATGGAAGCCGCGATCTGGGTCGCTCGCCCGTATCCCATCCGCGTCGCCAGCAGCGCCCGGAGCACCCGGCCGCCGTCCATCGGAAAGGCCGGGATCAGGTTGAACAGCACCAGGAACACATTGACCGAGGCCAGCCGCGCCAGCAGCCCGACTCCCGGATTGTCGACCTCCATGCTTTCCGCCGACGGCATCCCGCCGATCGCCAGGAACAGCAGCGCCGCGATCACCACGTTGACGGCGGGACCGGCCAGCGCCACCACCAGCTCCTGCGACGGCTTCTCCGGAATCCGCTCCAGCCGCGCCACGCCGCCGATCGGCAGCAGCGTGATATCCGGCGTCTGCACGCCGTATCGTCGTGCCGCGAAGACATGGCCGAATTCGTGCAGCAGCACGCAGGCGAACAGCAGGACGATGAACAGAACCCCCTGCATGGCCGCATCAGGTCCGCCCTGCGCATAATGCGCGCCGCCGATCCAGATCAGGAAAAGCACGAAGGTCATGTGGATCCGGATGACGGTCCCCTTGACGGAGCCGATCGGAAACGACCAGGACATGAACGATACCTCCCCCACGGTTCACCCAGATGTTCGCCGGGATGCTTCGTCTCCATTAATGGGCTGCGGCCGCGCGTTTTGAGCCGTTTCGCCCCATCGCGTGTTCATGCACCACCAATGCGAAGGATCTGCCCCCTATTTGGAGAAAGCGCCGTGACGATGCCAAAGCCGACCCGGCTCCCGCTGCCCGTTTCCCGAGGGAGCCGCTGACATGCGCCTGCTCGATCTCGTAGCACGGCTGGTGTTCGGCATCGCCAGCATCTTCCTGATTCTGCTGGCAGGCGCGCTGATCTGCTACGCCGGCTGGGGCGTCGTCCAGGCGATCGGCCAGTCGGCCGAAAACATCGATTCGATCCTGTTGGAAGCGGTCGGCTACACGATCATCTCGATAGCCATCTTCGACGTCGGCAAATACCTGCTGGAGGAGGAGGCGATCCGGGCGCGCGAACTGCGCCACGCCGGCGAAGTCCGCCGCAGCCTGACCAAGTTCGTCTCCACCATAGCGATAGCGGTCTTCCTGGAAGCGCTGGTCGCCGTCTTCGAAGCCGCCAAGCAGGACATGAGCATGATGCTCTATCCGACCCTGCTGATGTTCGTCGGCGTCACCCTGATCGTCGGCCTCGGCATCTTCCAGCGCCTCAGCATCGAGGTCGAGATGGAAACAGGCGGCCCCCGCAAGGAACCCAAGAACGATGCCGAGGCAAAGGAGGAGAAAGAGGAGGAACGGGAGGCCCCCGGCGATGCATCCTAGCGGATGCACATGCTTGGGCGAGGGGAAGAATGGCGGACGGGGTGGGATTCGAACCCACGGTGAGCTTGCACCCACGGCGGTTTTCAAGACCGCTGCCTTAAACCACTCGGCCACCCGTCCAGCTGGCAGTCGAGCGGCTTACAGGATGGAATTTGGCCGGTCAAGAGAGGACTGATACCCGATTGATACCGCATTTGACTTTTCAGATGGCGGCACGTCACCGGGGACATTGCCCATCACCGCGCGAAAAGGCAGTGGCTCGTGTTTGCCGGCATCCCGGAGCGCCGCCTGAAGAACTCGTCAGCCAATTTCGTCATAGCTACTTCTTACCCGACGGTGCATGAACTGATGCATCCAAGGTGTCGTTCCAAGCATATGTTAAATTTACTCCAATTGACCAAGTATTTTCGGGGGCCGGAAAGCCTTTGCTTTCTAAGTGTTATCCCGGCCTTAAATGCCCTATTGTCCTATCAAGTGAGACAGGCATGAAGCGCTGGACTGTCGGCAGCCGAAGCAGACGCAAATCCGATCTGTGTTTGAATGACGAAACCGTATCGGCATTGCATGCCGAAATCATGCGCACCGATGACGGGCGCTGGATGATTCAGGATCGCGACAGCACCAACGGAACGGCACGCCTCGTCGATGGCCAGTGGGTCCGGATCAGACAGGCCTATATCTCCCCGGACGATCGTCTGCGCTTCGGCCGCGCGGAAACCTCGGTGCGGCAGTTGCTGAAGTCGCGGCACGCCGACCCCATCGATTCCGATGCCGGACGGAAGCCGGAACGCTCCATCCCCTGGATGCAGGACCTTGGCTTTGCGTTCGCCCACATCCGCGACCTGTCCGAACTGAAGAAGAACCTGCTCTTCGTCCTGGACCTGATCACATCGCCGGCGGATCGGATCATACGGTGCGCCGAGCGTCGAATCCCCGTCAACCCGTTCTCCTTCATGATCTTCGGCGGAATAATATACACGATGATCTCAGGTTTCGGATTGACGGCTTCGACGGTTGGGGATGCTGTCATAGGAACAGGCTGGGCGGATCTCTTGAAAATGTTCCTCAAGGGAATACCCGAATTCATTCTGCCGCTTACGCTGACGCTGATTTACAACACGATCCCATTCCGGGTATTCCGGCACTTCGCACCGCGAAGACGGTCATTCGACGACTTCATGAGACTCATGGCTGTCGTGAACGGCATGGATTGGATGCTGTTGTCGTTCGTGCTCCTGTTCGTGAACGACAGGAGGCTGCTCGACCCCAGCTTGGCTGCGGGATCTCCGGGATACGTGTTCATGACGTATGTGCTCTTCGTGATTATCATCACATATGTCAATGTTTTCAATGTGGTGGCGCAGAAACACTTCTGGAAGATCAGTTACGCGAAAGCTGTCGGCTGCCATTTTCTGACGGTATTTGTGGTTACCATCGTACTGGCCATCATTTGCGCGCCGATAATCCTGCTTGTCGTTGCGCAGTCCTGATGCCTTGCCGCCCTGCCGGCTACGGCGCCGCCCCGCTGCTACGGCCGACCGATACGACCAGATTGACGCCGCCCAGCGTTATCCGCGTCGAATTGCCCAACGGCACCGGCCTCAGCGACGGCTTCAGCAGGGCGCCGTTCACCCATGTCCCGTTCTTCGAGTTGGCATCCTCTATCAGCAATCCGCCCGCGTCGAGCGACAGCACGGCGTGGCGGCGCGATACGGTATGATCCGGGATCGTGATGTTGCTCTGCGTCTTGTCCCGCCCGATCACCAGCCCGCCGCGAGCCCGGCGCAGGGCATCTTCGGAGATCGTCGTCCTGACGGCGGTGCCCGAGCTGTCCGTGCCCGACAGTATCCAGCAGCGTCCGCCAGCCGCCGCCGTCCCGGCCGCATCGGACTTCCGGGCGGCTTTCCCGCCCCCGAACAGTGTGTGGAAGAACCCGCTGAAGCCTTGTCTTGCCGGTCTTGGCTCCGGCTCGGGGGGCTTGCGCACGGATTCGCCGTCCAGCAATCCGGCGAACGTCCCATACCATGTCTCGGCGGAATCCGGACGTTCCTGCCAATGCAGCAGGAGCGCCGTATCGACTGCATTCAGGAGGCCCGGCGTATACCGCCCTCTGCCGATGATTGCGGCCGCCGTCAGCGGATCGGGCTGCCGGCTGGCGGCCGCGTGCTGGCGGTCGAGCGATCCCGGCAGGTTGCAGCCGCCGATGCAGCGATAGGCGATGGCGCCGAGAGCGTAGACATCGGTCCATGGCCCTTGCCGGCTGTGTTCCAGCGTATACTGTTCGGGCGGCGAGTAGCCGCATTTGATGATCGCTTCCAGCGACCGGCTCTTCTGCCCATAGGAACTGCGCGCCGCCCCGAAATCGATAATGACGGGCATTCGGTCCCGCCGGATGATGATATTGTCCGGAGCCAAGTCCCGGTGCAGATGCCCGGTGCTATGGACCAGGACCAGCCCGTCGATGACGCCGCGGAACAGCCGGACGATCTCCGATTCCGGGAGGCCGCCCGGAAACCGCTCGATCAGCCTCGCGAGCGGCTCGCCCTCCTCGAAGTTCATGACGATGTAGGCGGTGTCGTTGGTGTCGATCAGCCGCCAGACCTTCACGATATTCGGATGGCTGAAGCGCGTCAGCGTTTCAGCTTCCTTCATGAATCGCTGAAGTCCGTAACTGAATTCTTCCCTGGCGCCCGAACTTCTGGGACAGACCCGTGCCTTCCCGGAGCGGGTGGCGGATGCGCTGGGGAAATACTCTTTGATGGCTACCCGCCGGCCCTCCTTCAGGTCTTGCGCCCGATAGGTGATGCCAAAACCGCCTTGTCCGAGAACACCTTCGATCTTGTACCAGTCCAGTCGGTAGCCGGCGGGCAGTGCCTCAATGTAGCGGTTCTCCTGCATCCTGCTGCTCCATCGCGGCGCCAGTCCGCCGGCCGAATCATCTCGGCTGCGCCTCTCCCTCGGCAGGCGCTTCTTTCGCCGCCGGCGCTTCCTCCTTGGTCTTGTCGCCGTCCCGGACCTGCTGCGCCTTTGCTTCGATGGCGTCCTCCCGCTGGGCAGGGGCTTCGGACGCCTTGGGCGCCGGCGGCGGCGCATCGGCGGCGGGCGCCGGATTGCCTGACGCCTCTTGTTCGGATGAGCGGCCAGTGAAAAGGCCGAACGCAACCGCGGCAATCAGGAACACCGCGCCGAGCCCCGCCAGCACGCGCGGTTGCAGCAGGCGCCGAAGCGCCGCTTCGGCCACGTTCCGGTCGGGAAGAAGCCAATCCGGCATGAAGCGGCTCTTCCCGGCTGGAGCCGCATCGGCGGGAGGCGCCGCCGCGAGCATGACGGTGACGTTGTCCTGGTGGGGGTTGCCGGCCTGGGCGACCGCTTCCACCAGGATGCTGCTCAGTTCCTCCGCCGTCCGGCCGTTGTGCTCCTCGAGCAATTGGACGATCCGTGATTCCGGAAGGGTCAGAATGCCGTCGCTGGCTCCCAGCAGCTTATCGCCCGGCAGGAACTCCAACGGTTCCCGCCGCAGATCGACCAGGGTGAGTTCCCGTCCCATCACCGCCGACCGCAGGGCGTGCCGGTTGGGATGGCATGCCACCTCCTCGTCGGTCAGATCGCCCAGGAGGACGGCTTGCTGAAGCACGGGGGCCATGGAATGGTCGGCATTCAGCCGCTTCAACTCCCCATTGCGGAACAGGTACAGCAACGAATCTCCGACGCTGACCAAATGCACGCCGGCGGACGTCACGCTGACTCCCAGCAACGTACATCCCATCCCACGAAGCGCCGCATCGGCGCCGGCGTCCCGCGCGATCCGCTGATTAGCGGCCATAAGTCCCCGTTCGAGGCGGCTGGCCTCCGGCTCGGAGGCGGCGGCGGCATAGGCCTGAACGAAGGCTTGTACCGCCACGGCGCTGGCGTGCGCCCCGCCCCGATGCCCGCCCATGCCATCCGCCAGGACCATCAGGAGCCCGCCCGGTTCCCCATTCGGGGCCGCTATCGCCTTTATCTGGAACGTATCCTCCTGATAGGGCCGGCGCCCGCAATCCTGTCTGCCGCCGAAATCGTGGGATGGCTTCATGGCGTCAGCCACCGTGCCAGTCGAAATCCGGGCCGCAGAACGGAACGAACTTGAGTTGCGTCCCGCCCAGCAGCAGCACCTCGCCGCCGCGCAGGAGAACGGGCGTCAGCACGGGCTCGTCGCGGCCTTCGATGTAAGTCAGGTTGGCTCCGGTACCGCTCTGAAGGTAGAAACGCCGGCTGCGCGGATCGAAAGCGATATTGGCGTGTCCGCTGCGCGATATCTGATCGTCGCCAAAGTTCAGGCACACCCGCTCGCCGGCATCCCGCCCGATGCTGTTGCGGCCGTAGCCCAGGTTCAGCGAGGCGCCGCGGCCCGGACCGAACGTCACGACGAGCCAACCTACGACCGGGTCCGACATGGGGTCCTTGGCAGGGATCTCGGCGCTCTTTTCCGGCTCTCCCGGCCCCCGGTAGATCCGCGTCTTGGGCTCCCCGTAGTCGTAAGGCGCCGTCACCCCGATGCTGTCTTCGTACTGACTGTTGATCTTCACCGTCGGAGTGGTCATTCCGGAATAGGGGGTGAAGTCGTCGTCGTCGGACATTCTCTTCGTCATTGCCGTCTCCCCAGGGGTGTGTCCGCATCTTCACGGACAGGGTCTTTTTCACGGACAGGGTCTTTGGCGGTCACGGGCGGCGGCTACTCAGCTCGCCCGCCGTCCGGCCTGGCTGAGTACGAACCGGAACTGGACACGGCCGAGATCGATCTTGTCGCCATCGCGAAGCGTCCGCCGTTCGACGCGCTCGCCATTGACCCGCGAGCCATTGCTTGAACGCAGGTCTGCCAACTCGAAGTTGCCGTCCCGTTTTCGGACGAGCGTCGCGTGGTGCGCCGAAATCGTTTCGTCGTACAGGCGGATATCGTTGGTCGGGTCCCGTCCGATGTTCACGATTTCGGCGTTGACCGGATGGATGGCATCGCCGTTCATGAGCGGCTGCAAGGTGGCGTAAGTCGTGGAGCCGATCCTGGACACCCCCGCCGCCGGCATCTCGCTTGTGCGGAATTGAGAGGTTTCAGCCTCTTCCAGGGAGGTGACGGTGAGTTCCTCATGCTGCCGGCGGCGCCGTATCGCCCGGTAAGCCCAGGCGATCAGGGCGAGCAGCAGCAGCAAAATAGCGATACCGGCCAGGGCGCTCGCGATCTGATGGTCCTTGATCCAGCCGGTCAGCTGCTCGTACCAGCTGGGCTGCGTGTCCTGCTGAGGCGGCGCAGGTTTCTCCGGAACCAGGTTCTGGACCAGATGACGGTAAGTCGGCGGCGGATTTTCGCCGGTGTGAAAGGCCAGTTGGACGGTCTGATCGGACTTCATCCCGCTCAGATCGACTGCCACCTTTCCGCCGTTGTCGACATGCTTCAGAACGCTGTCGAGAGTCGGCCCGGCGAAGTGCCGGTTCGCCGGATCTGCCTGGAAATAGCGGCCCCCGGTTTCTTCGGCGAGACGGATCAGCGGCTGGAGAAGCGGCAAATCGGCCGGCCGCTCGGCGATTCCAAAGGTGTAGATGGCGACGTTCTGCTTACGCGCTTCGTCGATGACGTCCGCGACGGTGTAACTCTGGTCTTCCGATTTTCCGTCCGAGAACAGCAGCAAGGCACGGCGGCTTGCCGGGAAGCTTTTCAGCAGGCGGATGCCTTCGATCGAGCTGCGATAGATCGGCGATGCCTGCCCGTTCGCCTTCATCTCCGAAAGTTCGCGCTCGATATTGCGCGGGTCCGCGCCAAGGGCGGCCCGCACGCTGAGCGACGCCTCGGTGCCGGTTCCGCTGCCCGGCAAGGTCGCAAGCCCGAAGCGGTCCTGCGCTTCGGCCCTCCTCAGGATCCGGGTGATGTCTTCGCCATTGGCGCTTATTGTTCCGCTTCGCGCCCTGTTGCTGGTGTCGACCAGGAAGAGAAAGGCGCTGGTGTCGCCGGCTTTCGGGTACCGTTCGAAAACCGGCGGGGGCAGTGTCGTTTCCGACCCGGAAACCGTTGCGACAACTGAACTGACGTCCTTCGGTATCTGGAAGCGCACATCGCATTCCAGCCGCATGTTGCCCGGACCGGTCTGTTTGCAGTCGGTATCGGGCGCTTGCGCCGCCGCAGGCAAGGCCATCCATATCGACATGCAGCACACCGCCGCGACGGTCGAAAGGACGCAAATCGCGCTACGGACGGCGGGCAAAATCAATTCGGTACGGGGCGCTTCCATGATGCCTCCTTGGCATGTGAACGCTTTTATTTTTCCACGTATGCTTTACGCTTTAAAGAGCCAAGCAAAAAACAAATTACTTACTCATGATGAATGTATATCTAGAGTAAAAATAACATCGTTCAGCAGGGCGTCTAAATATTGTTCTTGCAAACAAATCTGTGTTATTTATCATGATCCTGTCAATCCATGAAGGCACTGCGAATTTTTCGCGGCCGTCCCTAAGGAGGCTCGGGTGAGCGTACATAGAGTATTGGGCGCGGTTGCCCGACGCCTGCCCCTGCTTATCCTTTCGTGTGTTTCCGTTCTGTCGATCTGGTCTTGCGACAGACAGGTTTTGACGCTCGACGCAAGCGTCGTGCAGATCCAGGCGCCCCCTTATGGCGGTTCTGGCTTCGCCTTGAACGGGGATGGCGACGTGGTCACCTCCTGGCACGTGATCGAACGCTTTGCCGCCGATCCCGAGCGGGTCGCCGTCATCGAAACCGGACGTAATGCCGGAGTCCGGCATCAGGTGGATCGGATTTCCTGGTTCTCGCCCCGTCTCGATCTTGCCATCATCCACGTCGACGGACTGAAGCAGCCGCCGGCGATGCTCCAGGCGGGCGAGCCCCGGAAAGGCGAGCCGGTCTATGCCGTGGGTTTTCCCCAACCGTTGTCCGGTTCGGCCTCGGCCCCGTTCGACCCGACCGTGCTCGATGGTGCCGTCACGCGCGTCCGGTCCGATACCTGGCAGCGCCTCAAGGACCGGCGGCAGACGACCGTCGGCGACGATCCCGATATCCGCATCGTCGAGCACAGTGCGACGCTGTATCCCGGAAACAGCGGCGGACCGCTGGTCAACGCTTGCGGCGAAGTGGTCGGCATCAATACGGCAGGCAATTTCCTGTTGTCGCTCAAGGACGAAGACAGGATCGCGACCCCGATCCGAGGCGCCAGTTATGCTGTCCATGTTTCCGCACTGACACCCGAGCTCGACGGGCAGAAAATTCCCTACAGGACCGCTGCCGCGCAATGCGCCGTTGCCGTATCGGAGCCCTGGTCCTATGCGGCGGCCGGCGCCGCCGCGGTCATCGCCGCCGCGCTGTTCCTGCGGATCTTGCGCCGGGGACGGGAGGGAGCCGCTGCCTATGACGTCCCGGCACGCAGCGAAGCTTTGGGGCACGGCGAAAGCCGGGTACGCACGGCCCACGCCGGCGGGGACTGGATGCTGTCCGGTTTCGCGCGCGACGGCCGGGTGATCCGCATATCCGTCCGCAACAAGGATCTGGCCAAGGCCAGGGGAAGCCTGACGATTGGACGCGACCCGGCGCGATGTCAGATCGTGATCGACGATCCGACGGTAAGTGGGCGCCATGCCAGATTGCTGATGGACATCGAAGCCGGCTCCCATCCGGGCAGCTTCCTGGTGGAGGATCTGCAATCGACCAACGGCACCTTCGTGGACGGCAGGCGCGTGCCGCCCGGCCCCGACAAGGCGGTTCCCTTGGCGGACGGGGTGACGCTGGGTATCGGCGGATGCCGGGTACGGGTAATCCAGATCTGAACCTTCCGGCAATTCCATCACCGCATCTCGCATCACCGCACATACCTCGCGAGCAAGGCAGCGGTATCGTCCGCTTCCGCCCGGTCCACCAGAATGTCCGGAGCCAGCCCCTTGCCGTCACAGTACCAGCCGGACGCGTTCACGAGCCGCCCGGTGGACAGCACGATGACCGAGCCGTCGATCAGCGGGAAAGCCGATTGGGCAAGGCACTTGCCGAAAGTCGGCGTGCCGATCAGGCGGGCATGCGCATGGTTTTGCAGGGCAGCGGCGAAGGTTTCCGCGGCGCTTATGGTTCCTTGCCCGACGAGAATGAAGATCTTTCCGGCCGCCTCCTTGTCTACCCGCTTGTCGACCGACTGGAAGACAGTCCGTCTACCCGCAGCATCCTCCAGCGTCGCAAGCTTCAGGCCCGACGGCAGGAGCAGGGACGCGCTGTCGAGCGCCTCGAACAGATCGCCTCCGGCGGAGTAGCGCAGGTCCAGAACGATCGGCTGGCCGGCTGCCAGAACCGGCTGAAGAGCCAGCCGGAGCTGCGGCAAGGTCACGCCCTTGATGAAGCGATGGATGCGCAGGATGGGCAACGCATAGTCGCCGATAAGCTCCGCCGACACCGGCTCATAGGAACCGCGCTTCAGCGACAGGCTGATCGGGGGGCCGCCGGCCAGATCCTGGGCCGACACCTCGACCGGATCGATGGCCGCGTCCCCCAGGATCTCCTGAACCTTTTCCAGATCCAGGCGGCTGACGGGGTATCCCCGCAGCGCGGTCAGCCGGACCGGCCGGGAAACTCCATGGCTCGCCAGGGCGCCGCCCGGCTGCGGCACCAGCACGATGCGGCTGCCGTCATCGATCACCGAAGCGCCGATGCCTACAACGCCGGCGCCCGTCCATTCCCGGTTGGCCGACGCGGCATTGGGCGGCCACCACTGCGCCGCCGGATCGATGCGGCGCAACGAGGCGAGCAGGGCGGCCGGGGACTCCCGGTCGAGCGATGCTGGGTCGGGTTGCAGCAGGTGGTGACGGAGGATGAGCCGCACCGCTTCCTCGACAACCTCATCCGCCTGAACTTCATCCGCCTGGGCAGCGGAGGCTGTGGCAATCAGAAGAGCCAGCGGTACGGCCAGGGCAATCGCCGCCCATCCAGGGACGGCGCCCGGATCATTGCAGTGCATCGGCGACCACCGACAGATCGGCCAGTTCCTGCTCCAGCTCCCGCCTTTGCCGCTCGGCCGCCTCCGCGGTCATCCTGTTCCCATCGGCCTCCCGGTTCAGCGCCGCCAAATCGTCGCGTACCTGCCGTAATCTATCGTCGAGATCCGCTCTCTGCCGCCGTTCTGTTTCGGTGTCGGCCCGCAGCCGGCTTGTCCGGGCGGTCAGTTCAGTGGTCTTGGCATCCAGGGCGGCGATTTGCCGGTGCAGCCGATGGCGCTCCGAGGCGACCCCACCCGCCTCTTTGTCCAGTTGCCTGTTGTCCTGTTCCAGGATCTGGTTTCCTATCCGGAGATTCCCGAGCGCCGCCTTGCGCTGGGTGATTCTTTGGTCGTACCCTCCGGAGACCAGTCCTTGAACGCCGCCGAGAAAGCCTCCTTGCGAAGGATCGCTGGTGGCGCCGCACCCGGTCAAAGGCAGGAGCGCCAGCATCAGACTGGCAAAAACCATCATGTTGCTTTGTGCCATCGATCCCATGCCTCAGCGGAACTGCTGTAGTTGATTGCTTTGACTTGCCAAAGTTTCCACTTGCTGCTGCAACACGCTGACGTGGCTTGCCAAGGCGGCGACCTGTTCGTTCTCCTGCCGGGTTCGGCTCGCATATTGGCCGGCGGACTGCCTTAGATCTTCGGCAACCTGCTTTTGCACCTCCAACTCCTCCTGCGCCTGTTCCAGGGCCTTGCTGGATTCGGCGTAGCTTGCCTCGACTTGGCGTTGGGTGCGGTTCGCAGTTTGGTACTTGACGTTGCTGGTCCAGGTCTGGTTCTGCAACTCCGCTATCTCCTGACGGTACCCCGCGACTTGCCGGCTCAGATCGCGATTGTATTGGGCCAGCTGCTGGTTGTTCGCCCGTGTCTGGGAGATCTGCGCGTCGTAGAACTTCTCGGTGGTGGCATATTGCTGCTTGCGGTCGGCGACTGCCGAGCCGACTCCGAAGCCCAGCGCCGCCCCGAGCGTGGAGCCGATCGCGGCGCCCTCGGTGTCTCCCAGAAGCGCGCCTATGATCCCGCCGATCACAGCGCCGCCTCCGGCTGCCTGGAGCTGGGTCGTCTGGCTGTCGTTCATGTTCTCGCAGCCGCCCAACAGCAATGACCCGGCCATCAACACCGTGCTTAGCCGTCCCGTCCTGCTTATCGACGCCATGTGCCCCATCCCCCCAAGTGCTCCCAAGGTGCTCCCGACCGGTGCTGAATGATCACCAAAGATCCCTGACCGAGTAGGACCGGTCCAAACTCGCTTCCCACTCGTGGGTATCGGACGTTCCGCGTTCCTTCGCTTCGACATGATCGATCAAATGCTGACGCGCCAGCCGGCCCGCCTCGGTCAGGTCCATCGTGGCCAATCGTTGCTTGATCCCCTCGAACCGGCTGGGCGATCTCGCCAGCTTGTCGACCAGATCGGTGTATTGGCGCAGCAGCGAGTCCGTTTCCTTATCCAGGTGCTGAATACCCTGAAGAACATCGTCCAGCTGTTGCTGATACCGCGTGTTGGTCTTCGCCAGCCGCTCCAGGCTCGGCAACGCTTCCTGCTGGCGCAGCCGGCGGTAGGTCTGCCGGCCGTAGACGGTCGATACCTGTATTGCTTCCCGAGCGGTGCTCATCGTCGCTTCGTCCTGCTGACCGTCCGGGGCAACCGGATCGGCTGGAACATCGAATCCCGGCTTGTCGATTGCCGCCGTCCGTTTGTCCGGTTCCATGAGCACCGCGACCATGGCCGCAATGGCCAGCAGGACTGCGGAGGCGCCAGCCGCCAGTGCCGGCCATTTTCCAGTCGGGCGGGACACGACGGGAGTAACCGTCTCCGTTTGCAGCTTCCCGTCTTCCAGTGGGGGCGGCATGCTTGTCAGCAACGTCTGCCGCAATTCAGCGACCGATTGCAGCCGGTCTTTCGCCAGCAATGCCAGCGATCGGTCGATCGCCTTCAGAAAGGGGGCCGGATAGCGTCCGCGGCCGATAACCGCGGCTGGCTTCAGGGGATCGGGTTCTTTGGCGGCGTGCGCCTCGATGCGGGCCGGCGCTTCCGGCGGCGCACGCCCGCTTATGCAGGTGTAGAGAACCGCGCCCATCCCGTAGATGTCGGTCCACTCGCCCTGACGGCCCTGCGCCGTATATTGTTCTATGGGCGCATAGCCGGGTGTCAGGACCGAAGCCATGGAGCGGCTGATATTGCCGATTGTCTGCCGCGCCGTGCCGAAATCCAGTAGGATCGGAGTGCCGTTCGCCCGCAGAAAGATATTGGACGGCTTGATGTCGCGGTGAAGGAACCCCGCCTTATGCACGGCATCCAGGCCGTCCAGCAATGGCTCGGCTATCGCCGCCAATTCAGAGGCGGGTATCGTGCCGCCCCGAGCCTTCAAATGATCGCCAAGGCTCACGCCCTCCTCGTAGCACATGACGATGTAGGCGGTTTTATTAGCTTCGAATAATGTGAGGACCCGGACAATATTGGCATGACTGAACTGCGCCAGAGTTCGGGCTTCCTTGAGGAAACGATCCAGGCCCCAGTTGTAGTCCTGCTCCACCGTAGGGGAGCGCGGAATGACGGTGCTGCCGGCTTCACGCGCCGCCAGATCCGCCGGCATGAACTCCTTGATCGCCACTTTCCGGTCAAGACGTTGGTCATGGGCCAGATATGTGATACCGAAGCCGCCGTGACCGAGAACTTTCTGAATACAGTATTCGTTTAGCTTGTAACCGTTCGCCAGGGCATAACGATTGTCGTCTTCTATTAACAATTCTCTGCCCCCCGAGTAGAGCGCCATGACTTGTTCCGGGACTTGGGTCGGCTATGTGAACGTAACCCGCCTTTCGTTTATCGAAGACAAGCCCCCCAGCGGGCGGACGAGGGTGTTTCCGGGATGCTGCTCAAATCCAAGACTGTGCGAATAGCAAGACTGTGCGGGTAGATTGCCAGAACCGAATTCCGGGAACCGTTTCTTGCATGACTATGAAATGATGCTCGTCCACCGCTCGGCGGGTCAATGTCCCTGCGGTATAGTTGAAGACGGCGGAAAGTACATGAACCATTACCTGCCTCTTTTGATATTTGCCGCATTGTTCGCGGAAGTCGGATGATATAAGATTTCGAGACTGACGTATTTCAGAGTGGTGTCCTGGGTCAGGTCATTCCGTCAGCCAAGCCTTCCTTGAAACCTGATGGGAAACCTGACGGGGCACGAGCGCTCCGGCGTCATGCTTGACTCGTTCGTATCGGGGAATGTTTCTGCAATCTTGTCATGCAAGGAGCGCCGACTCCCGGTGCGTCTGCACTGAGGTCAAAAAACCTGCACCGGGCTAAAAAAAAGCCCCGCAGCGGATGTCGCGCGGGGCTGTAAGTCTTAAGGGAGGAAACGCAACCAATTGCGTTGGTCCAACTGTAATGCTGGAATCGTTTCAAAAACGTTAACCATACTACACCAAGTGTCTTTTTCTGCTTGTCCCGCGATTTTTTCCGCACGGGTGCCCCGCCGGATCGCTCCGCACTCTAGAAACCATCCGTCTGGCAAATCAATGTGGAACTCTCTATCGAAAGGGGTATATTGAACTTGCGGCAAATCCGCCCGATCCGGGCCGATCGCTGCTGGCTACGGAGGGGGTTGCAAGATGGTGCTTGCACCAAGGGCAAATTTTTTTGAAACTTCCTTCTTGAGCCAGAGACCCTGTCAAAGGGCAGGAGAGCAGCCCGGCCGGTCCGCTCGCGCGTCTCGGCTTGTTGCTTCCGGATTATGGGAAAGAGTTTTGAGACTGAGCAACGGCAGGCTCGCCATCGCTGGTGGCGGGGCGTCGGACTGTCCCTTATTGGCTTGAGGAAAGGGTTCTTCACATGGCCGGAGCGACACGCCAGAATCAGTCGAGCGTTGAACTCTTCGCTATCTACGAAGTCAGCAAGATCCTGAGTTCCTCGCTGGACCTCCAGCAGACGCTTAGGGAAGTCTTGCGCCTGCTCTCGTACCATCTCCAAATGCAGCGCGGGCGCATCTGCCTGCTGACCGACGACAGCACGCTGAAGCTGATCGCGGCACTCGGCATGTCGCAGGAAGAGATGGAACGCGGCCAGTACCGGGCGGGAGAGGGTATCGTCGGGCGCATCGTCAAGACCGGCATGCCCGCCGTCGTTCCCAACCTGGCCGACGAGCCGCTGTTCCTCAACCGCACCGGCGGCCGGGCCGATATTGCCGAAGTGGTCATCAGCCTCGTCGGCGTGCCGATCAAGGCGGCCGGCGAATGCATCGGTGTGCTGACCATCGACCGCATCAGCGACGACGGCTACGCCGGCAACTTCGACAGCGACGTCCGCCTGCTGACCATGGTGTCGAACCTGATCGGCCAGACCGTCCGGCTCCACCGCACCGTCGCGGAGGAACGGCGCTTCATGATGCGGGAGAAGTTCCGCCTTCAGAAGGAAGTATCCAAGGTCGATTATCAGGTCGACAACGTCGTGTGCAGCAGCAAGCGGATGCAGGAAGTCCTGGCCCAGGTCCACCGCGTAGCGCCCTTCCGCTCGACCGTGCTGATCCGGGGGGAAAGCGGCACCGGCAAGGAATTGATCGCCCGCGCCATCCACATGCTCAGTTCGCGGAAGGAACAGCCCTTCATCCGCATCAACTGCGCAGCATTGCCGGAAAGCCTGCTGGAGTCGGAACTGTTCGGCCACGAGCGCGGCGCCTTCACCGGCGCCAGCCGCGACCACAAGGGCCGTTTCGAACTGGCGAGCGGCGGCACCCTGTTCCTGGACGAGATCGGCGACATCTCGCCCTCGTTCCAGGCCAAGCTGCTGCGCGTCTTGCAGGAACAGGAGTTCGAACGCGTCGGCGGCACCCGCACGATCAAGACGGACGTCCGGATCATCACGGCCACCAACGTCAACCTTGAGGAAGCCGTCGCCCAGGGCAAGTTCCGCGCCGACCTTTATTACCGCATTAACGTGGTGACGATCTTCCTGCCACCGCTCCGCGAGCGCAGCGACGACATCCCGCTGCTGGCCGGCCATTTCGTCGCGAAGTTCAACCGGGAGAACGGGCTGAACGTCGCCCTCCACGACGACGCGCTGGATATCCTGAAGAAGTGTCCGTGGCCCGGCAACGTCCGCGAGCTTGAAAACTGTATCGAGCGCGCGGCGACCCTGTGCCGCGACGGGGTGATCTGGGACCTCGACCTGTCCTGCCAGATGAATCTTTGCTACTCGTCTACCTTGTGGCATCACCGCACCGTGACCCCGACCGCAGGCGCCAACGTGCCGGGACAGCCCGGCGGCGGTCCGCCGGGGCAGGGGATGCCGTCGCTGCCACAGGCCGCGCCCGCCAGGGCGGGGTGCAGCACCGGCGGCGTGCCGGGCTGTTCCGCGTCGTCCGGCGGAAGCTGCGCCGCCGCCCCCGTCGGCGGTCTGCCCGCCGCCATTCCCTTCGTGGCGCAGCCGGCACAACCCTCCCACCAGCCGCCACCCGGCCGGTCATTGCCGCCGCCGCCGCCCGCTCCGGAAGGGCTGATTTCCGCCGACGCGCTGAACGACGCGGCGGTGGGCGAGTTGCTGGGGATGCGGATCGGCAACGGCGGTCCGGACGAGCCGGAATTCACTACCCCGCGCGACCGCCTGCTCTGGGCGATGGAGCGGACCGGCTGGGTCCAGGCCAAAGCCGGCCGCCTGCTCGGCCTGACGACGCGGCAGGTCAGCTACGCTCTTCGGAAGTACAACATCGAAATAAAACGATTCTAAAAAAGCCGTCTCTAGCGTGTAATGTTTGGGCTCCCATATGGTTAATTCGGCGAAGCGCTTCGCCCACGGGCGGAGCGTCTTGCCGGAGACAATCAGCTTGGGAGATACCGATGGACAACAGCCCCAACCAGCCCGGTCCTGCTGGCACCTCGTCATCGGGAGCTTCGGATAAGGTCCTGACCAACCGCCAGGGTCATCCGGTCAGCAACAACCAGTCGCAGCGCACCGTCGGCAGCCGTGGCCCGGCTACCCTGGAAAACTACCAGTTCCTCGAAAAGATCAGCCATTTCGACCGCGAGCGCATCCCCGAGCGGGTCGTGCATGCACGCGGTTTCGTCTGCTACGGCGAGCTTGAGGCCACCGGCAAGATCGGCGACGAACCCGCCTCCAAATACACCCGCGCCAAGCTGTTCCAGGAAGCCGGCAAGAAGACTCCGCTGGCAATCCGCTTCTCGACCGTGATCGGCGGCCGCGACAGTTCCGAAACGGCGCGCGATCCGCGCGGCTTCGCGGTCAAGTTCTATACCGAGGACGGTAACTGGGACCTCGTCGGCAACAACCTCTCGGTCTTCTTCATCCGCGACGCGATCAAGTTCCCCGACGTCATCCATTCCCTGAAGCCCGATCCGGTCACCTTCCGCCAGGAACCGAACCGCATCTTCGACTTCATGAGCCAGACGCCCGAATCCATGCATATGCTGACGCACCTGTTCAGCCCGCGCGGGATTCCGGCCAACTACCGGCACATGGAAGGCTTCGGCGTCAACACCTACAAGATGATCAACGCCCAGGGCGATACCGTCCTCGTCAAGTACCACTTCCACCCGCGTCAGGGCGTCGCCAGCTTGACGGCTGAAGAGGCGGCCAAGGTGCAGGGCCAGGAACTCGGGTCCGCCACCAAGGACCTGTTCGAGGCGATCGAGCGCGGCGACTATCCCCAGTGGGACATGTACGTCCAGATCATGGAAGACCACGACCATCCCGAACTGGATTGGGACCCGTTGGACGACACCAAGATCTGGCCGGAAAAGGACTTCCCGCACCGCCACGTCGGCACCACGACGCTGAACCGCAACCTCGAGGATTTCTTCAACGAGAACGAACAGATCGCCATGGGCACCGGCGTCCTGGTCGATGGCCTCGACTTCTCCGACGACAAGATGCTGGTCGGCCGGACCTTCTCCTATTCGGACACGCAGCGCTACCGGGTCGGCACCAATTACCTGCAACTGCCGGTCAACCAGGCCAAGAACGCGAAGG
>DASQKT010000314.1:0-7277 GCA_035630415.1 Skermanella sp. | reverse complement strand
CGGGTAATACTGGTCGGGCTCCTCGGCAGCCGGACGATGGTGGACCGCGTGGAAGCGGGCCTTGCCGTCGGGGGTCGCGAAAGCATCCAGGAACAGGCGCGGCGTTCCCGCATGTCCGTCATCCGGACAGGGCCAGAAGACACCGTCCTCGGCGGCGATGCGTTCGTAACTGATGCCGGCATAATCGGCGACGCCGCCGGCACTGGCCCGCCGCAGTTCCTCGAACACCGTGCGCGGGTCGTCGGAGAAGTACTGGCCGCGCCCGAGCCGCCCGGCCAGTTCCTTCAGGAAGCTCATGTCGGTCCGCACCTCGCCGGGAGGCACCGCAGCCCGCCGCCTGAACTGGACCCGGCCTTCGAGGTTGGTCATCGTACCTTCCTCCTCCGCCCACTGGGCGGTAGGAAGGACGATGTCCGCCATCTCGGCCGTTTCCGACAGGAAGATGTCGCTGACCACCAACAGGTCGAGCGACTTCAGCCCGCGCTGGACCTTGTTCACGTCGGGGGCCGAAACCGCGATGTTGGAGGCGAGCACCAGCAGCACCCGGATGCCGGTGTCGTCGTCGCGCCCCAAGGCAGCCAGCAACTCGCAGGCCGACAGCCCCGGCCCCGGCAGGGAGCTTTCCTCGACACCCCAGATGCCGGCGATGTGAGCGCGATGCTCCGGATTGTCGAGCTTGCGGTAGCCGGGAAGCTGGTCGGCCTTCTGGCCGTGCTCCCGCCCGCCCTGGCCGTTGCCCTGCCCCGTCAGGGTGCCGAAGCCGCAGAACGGTTTGCCGACCTTGCCGAGAGCCAGCGCCAGATTGATGAACCCCAGCACGTTGTCGACGCCGCTGCTCTGCTGTTCCGGCCCGCGCGCGGTCAGGATCATCGCGGTCCGGGCGGTGCCGATCATGCGCGCGGTGTCTTCGATCGCCTTGGCCGGAACGCCGGTGATCCGCTCCACCCGGTCGGGCCAGTACGAGGCGACGGCACGGCGGACGGCGTCGAACCCCGTCGTCCGCGCTTCGATGAAGTTCAGGTCCAGCAGACCCTTCTGGATCGCGACGTTGAGCAGGCCGTTGGCGAGCGCGCCGTCGGTCCCCGGCGTGATCGGCAGATGCAGGGCCGCCATCGCGGCGGTCGGGGTGACCCTGGGATCGACCACGATCAGCCGGCCGCCCCGGCGCTGGTGCTCCTCGAAATACTGCATCATCACCGGCAGGGATTCGGCGGGGTTGCCGCCGACCAGCAGGATGACGTCGGTCTCCGGAATGTCCTCCAGCGGGAACGGCATCCCCCGGTCCAGCCCGAAGGCCTTGATGCCGGCTGCCGCGGCGGACGCCATGCAGAAGCGGCCGTTGTAGTCGATGTTTGGCGTTCGCAGCGCCACGCGGGCGAACTTGCCCAGCATGTAGCTCTTCTCGTTGGTCAACCCGCCGCCGCCGAAGATCCCGACCGCTCCAGGCCCGAAAGCGTCCTGGGTGACCTTGATCGTGGCGGCGATCCGGTCCAGCGCCTCGTCCCAGGACGCGGGCCGCAAAGGTCCGTCCTTGCGGTCGCGCATCAGGGGCGTCGTCAGGCGGTCGGGGGAGGTCAGCAGCTCGGCGGCGGTCCAGCCCTTCCGGCACAGCCCGCCCTTGTTGGTCGGGTAGTCGCGGGACGTGACGGTCAGCCGGGTCTGCCCGCCGGCGCCATCGTCCGGCACCAGCGTCATGCCGCACTGGAAGGCGCAGTACGGGCAATGTGTGTCGGTCGTCAACAAACCGGCATGAATCGCGGCGTCCCCCGCCATCCCGTCAGACCTTCGCCGCTGTCATGTGCGCCGCACCCCACGTCGTGCGCCAGCGCCGCTTGACGCCGGTAAGGCCGACCAGGGCCAACAGCGCCAGGATGGCGAAGATCAGGAAGCCCGCCTGATAGTTGCCGAACCACTGCTTCGACAGGCCCAGGCTGGAAGCCAGATAGAAGCCGCCGATGCCGCCCGACATCCCGACCAGACCGGTCATGACGCCGATCTCGCGCCGGAAGCGCTGGGGCACAAGCTGGAACACCGCGCCGTTGCCCATGCCCAGCGCCTGCATGGCGCAGGCGAAGACGATCAGGGCCATCCATGCCTGCGTCAGCCCGAAGCTGACGATGATCAGGAAAAACGCCGCCATGGCGTACATGAAGCTGAGCGACTTGATGCCGCCGATCCTGTCCGCCAGATAGCCGCCGACCGGGCGCATCACCGAGCCCATGAAGACGCAGGCCGCCGTGAAGTAGCCGGCTTGCACGGGACCCATGCCGTAGACGTCGTTGAAGTAGATCGTCAGGGAGGACGCCAAGCCGACGAAACCGCCGAAGGTCACGCTGTAGAAGAACATGAACCACCAGGCGTCCACCTCCCGCAGCACGGCAAGGTATTCCTTGAACGACTTGGGCGGCGGCGCGTCCGGGCTGTCCTTGGCCATGACGATGAAACTGACGAAGGCGATGCCAAGCGGGATCAGCGCCAGCCCGAAGACGCTGTTCCAGCCGTACCATGCGGCCAGCGTCGGGGCGAACAGCGCCGCGAACACGGTGCCGGAGTTGCCGGCCCCGGCGATGCCCAGCGCCGTTCCCTGGTGCTCCGGCGGATACCAGCGCGACGCCAGCGGCAGGGCCACGGCGAAGGAGGCACCCGCGACGCCCAGGAACACGCCCAGCAGCATGACCTGCCAAAAGGCCGACAGCCCGATCAGCCATGCGCAGCCAAGGGCCGCCATGACGACGACCTGACCGATGATGCCGGTCAGCTTGGGGCCCAGGCGATCGACCATCAGCCCCAGCACGACGCGCAGGAAGGCGCCGGCCAGGACGGGGGTTGCGACCATCAGGCCCTTTTCGGCCGGACTTATCTGAAGCGTCTGCGCAATCTGAACGCCAAGCGGCCCGAGCAGCACCCAGACCATGAAGCTGACGTCAAAATAAAGGAATGCGGCGAACAAAGTGGGTGGATGACCCGCTTTCCAAAAACTCGCTTGCATGGAACTCCTTTCACCGAGGTTTCCCTCAGTCCCTATATGCCGCTCGTCAATATCGTAAAATTTATTACGTTTATTGATCGGTTCCGTGAGCGGCACTTGGCCTGCTACTTGGCAATAGGCGTGCCAGCGATGAATTCGAGCGCCTTGTTTATACCCGAAGGGCGGTTTTTAATTACTTAGATGCGTAATATCAGCCCCATTTCCCAAACCAGAAAGTGGTGGCGTTCGCTCAATGCCGCACTGCACCTAACGGACGGCGAAGGAGCCGGACTGATGCGGATATGAAAAAAGGCCGCACCGGCCATGCTCGATGGCGGGTGCGGCCGGTAGAAGCGCCGCTATCGCAGTGGCAGGCAGCCGCAAGGCTGCCCGCAATATGATCATTCCGTCAAAGACAGAGCAGTCTGTTTAATCCTTGGGCGTATCGGGCTGAACGGCATCCGGATCGTTGCGGTCGGCATCCTCGCTCTCGGGCGCTATCCCGGCGACCGCGTCATGGTCGAGCCGCTTGGCCTCCTCGATCAACTCGCGTCCCTCGCCGGCTCCCGCGCCGCTTTTGGCCTTCTTCAGGCCTTCCTCGGCCATCTCGCGCGCCTGATCCTGATTGTCCTCGGCCATGTGCCGTCTCCCTCGTTGAAAGTTTCACCAGCGACAACGGAGTTGCGAACCGGCTCGTTGCGACCACTTGGTTGGGGAACGCCCTTGCGGGCATAAGATGCTGCGGCGCAATCATTGCTGCGATACAGTCCACACCTGGAACTTCGGAAAGAAGAGCGAGCCGTCATGCAGGAACATCCATTCGCCCAGTATCTGAGGGCGCTGGGCAAGGGACCGAAGCTGTTCCGGGACCTTGAGGAGGACGAAGCGGAAGCCGCCATGGCGATGGTGCTGCGCGGCGACGTCGATCCGATCCAGCTCGGCTCGTTCCTGCTGCTGCTTCGGCGCAAGGGCGAAACCGGGGCTGAACTCGCCGGCTTCGTCCGCGCCGCCCAATCGGTGCTGGCCAAGCCCGACGATACGGTCGTGCCCGATCTCGACTGGCCTTCCTATGCCGACCGGCACCGGCAGCAGCCGTGGTTCGTCCTGTCGGCCCTGCTGCTGGCCGCCAACGGCGTCAAAGTGCTGATGCACGGCATCGACGGCGGCAGCGAAGGCTACGCGCCGACACCGGCCGCTTTGGACAAGCTCGGCATCCATCCCTGCACCTCGCTGAACGAGGCGGCCCGCAACCTGCGCGCCAGCAACTTCGCCTATATCAGGCTCCAGGACTTCTGCCCCGAACTCGAGCGGCTGTTCCAGCTCCGCCCGCTGCTGGGCGTCCGCACGGCGGTCAACACCTTTGCCCGCGACATCAACCCGCTCAACGCCCCGGCGCAGATCCAGAGCGTGTTCCACCCGCCCTACCGCCCGCTCCACCAGGAAATCGCTATCCGCCTGGGCCAGCCGCGCGCCGCGATCTTCAAGGGTATCGGCGGCGAAGCCCAGCGCTCCCCCATGAAGGAATGCACGGTGGCGCTGGTGACGGACGGCGAGACCGCCGAGGAGCAGTGGCCGCCCCGCTTCGCCGAGCGGCTGGAGGAAACGTACCAATGGCGGGCGGAGGACCTGGACCCGCGCTTCCCCGCCCTGCTCTGGGCCGGAGAACTGGACAACCCGGTGGCGGAGAACGCCGTGATCGCGACGGCTGCGGTGGCGCTGAAGGTGCTGGGCCGGGCGTCCACCATCGCGGACGCGGAAGCCATGGCCGAACGACTCTGGCAAGCGCGTCCGCGCCGGCATGGCTGATCCGGCACGGACTCCTCCGCCGACGCGCATCCAGATCCAGTACGGCCTTGCCAGCGAGCAGGGCCGGCGCCCCCGCAATGAAGACTATGCCGGCATCTGGCTCGGCACGCCGGGCCAGCAGGCGACCCAGGGCATCGTGGCGGCGGTGGCCGACGGCGTCGGCGGCTCCAAGGGCGGCAGGGTCGCGGCGGAACTGGCGGTCCGCAGCTTCATCGACGCCTACTACGCCCAGCCGGAGACGGTCGGCGTTCAGCATGCCGCCGCAAGCGCCATCGACGCCTTCAACCGCTGGCTCCACAAGATGGGCCGGACCGACGCGCTGCTGGAAAACGCCGCCTGCACTTTCACCTCGCTGATCCTGCTCGGCCGCAAGGCCCATATCTTCCATGTCGGCGACAGCCGCGCCTACCGGCTGAGCGACAGCCAACTGACCCTGCTGACCGAAGACCACACGCTCAAGCAGCCCGACCTCAACCACGTGCTGTTCCGGGCGGTCGGGATCGAGCCGTTCGTCCGGCTCGACCACGTGGCCGAGCCGTTGCGGCCCCATGACCGGTTCCTGCTGTGCTCCGACGGAGTCCATGGCACGCTGGGCAAGCGCCGTCTCCGCGACCTGCTGCTGCGCCGCTCCGCGCCGGAAGAAGCGGCCAGGGAGATCGTCGCCGCCGCCCTCGACGCCGGCAGCCACGACAATGCGACCGCCGTCGTGATCGACGTGACAGCCCTGCCCGCCGTCGAGCATACCGATCTGGCCCCTGCGATCAGTGCCCTGCCGATCCGCGACCCGGCGCCGAAGGCCGGCGAGACAGTCGATGGCTTCCGGCTCGACGGCGTTTTGTCCGACGGGCGCTACAGCAGGCTGTTCAAGGCGGTCGATACGACAGACGGCGACAGGCCGGTCGTCGTCAAGTTCCCCCAGCCCGCTGTCGCCACCGAAAAGACCTATCATCTGGCCTTCGTCCGCGAAGCCTGGGTCGCGACCCGCATCCATAACCCCTGGATCGGCGAGGTGATCGAGGTGCCGCCCGAACACCAGACCTGCCTCTACTCGGTCATGCCGTTCTACGAGGGCGAGACGCTGGAGCGGCGGCTTGGGCGGAAGCCGCGCCTGACCCTGCGGGAAGGCGCAGGGATCGCTTCCCGCATCGCCAAGGCTGTCGCAGCCCTGCACCGGGCCGGCATCGTCCACCGCGACATCAAGCCGGACAACGTGATCCTGGAAAGCAGCGGCGGTCTCCGCCTGATCGACCTGGGCGTGGTCCGGCTGCCAAGGGTGGAAGACTTCCCGACTTCCGACATTCCCGGCACGCCCAGCTACATGGCGCCCGAACTGTTCGCCGGCCAGCCCGGCGACGAGCTGAGCGACGTCTACGCGCTAGGCGTCACGGTCTACCGGGCCTTCACCGATCACTACCCGTATGGCGAGATCGAGCCGTTCAGCCATCCGCGCTTCGGCAAGCCCGCTCCCCTGTCGCGCTACCGCCCCGACCTGCCCGGCTGGCTCGAAGCCATGCTGGAGCGGGCCGTGGCGGTCGATCGCAAGGAGCGGATGGCCGACGCCATCGAGTTCGCGCTGGAACTGGAGAATGGCCTAGAGCGCGGCGAACCGGTCAGCCCGCGCCGGGTGCCGCTGTACGACCGCGATCCCGTCCGGTTCTGGCAGATCGTCTCGGCAGTACTGGCATTGACACTGCTTCTGACGAATCTCTAGACAGGACGAACTTATCGCCATGCCACCGGAGCCCGCCCCATGACGTTCATCACCGCCGCCGGCCACCGCCTCGACACGAAGTGGATCGGGCCGCGCGACGGCACCGGGCCAGTGCTGGTGTTCCTTCACGAGGGCCTTGGATCGATAGCACTGTGGCGCGATTTCCCCAGCAGGATAGCGGAAACGACGGGCCTTCCCGCGCTGGTCTATTCCCGCCACGGCTATGGCCGGTCCGATCCGCTGCGGGAAAACCGGTCGCCCCGCTACCTGCATCATGAAGCGCTGGAAGTCCTGCCGGAGGTGCTCGACGCCTGCGGCGTCAGCGATCCCGTCCTGATCGGCCACAGCGACGGCGCGTCCATCGCCCTGCTGGCGGAGGGCGCCGGCTGGGTCCCCGTGCGGGGCGCCGTGGTCATGGCCCCGCATGTCTTCGTCGAGGACATCACCATCGCCGGCATCCAACAGGCCAGGGACGCCTGGGCCGAAGGTGGGCTGTCGCGGGCGCTTGCCCGCTACCATGACGACGCGGAGGGAGCCTTCAAGGGCTGGAACGAAGCTTGGCTGGCGCCGGAGTTCCGCGCCTGGAACATCGAAGAGTATCTTCCCGGCATCCGCTGCCCCCTGCTCGCGATCCAGGGCGTCGATGACGAATACGCGACGCTGGCCCAGATCGACGCCATCGAGCGTCAGGTCTCCTGCCCCTTCGAACGGCAGGACCTTGCCGATTGCCGCCACAAGCCCTGGCGCGACCAGCCCGATCTGGTGGCCGGCGCCATCGCCCGGTTCGTTAAC
>DASQKT010000313.1:0-3338 GCA_035630415.1 Skermanella sp. | reverse complement strand
CCGGGTCTGTCGGACCGTTTTGGGCAAGTCGGCGCTGACAGTGATCCACGACCGCCTGGCTCTGGAAGCGAGGCGCGCCCTGGTCTACACGTCCATGTCGGTGGCCGAGGTCGGATACGCCCTGGGCTTCTCCGATCCCTCGTATTTCACCCGGTTCTTCGTTCCGGCGGCGAAGACCGCACCATCCGAATTCCGCCGCATCCAGCGGGAGCGGCTGCGGCGGAGTTCGTAAGGCACTGGCACCACCCTACTGGGCGGCGGCCTGCTGAACGATGCGGTTCTGCTCGCGGGTCTTCAGGAACTGCACCTTCGGGAAGTCTTCCTGGGTGCGGTTCATGTGCCACGTGTTACGCGACAGGAAGACCAGCGCGCCGTCGTGGTCCTCGGCAAGGTTGGCCCGGTTGCTATCGACGAACCGCTTCATCTCAAGCGGATCGTCGCACTCGATCCAGCGTGCCGCATCGACGGACGCTGTTTCGAACCGGGCGGCGATGCCGTACTCAGCCTCGATCCGCGCCGCCAGTACTTCGAACTGAAGCTGGCCGACCACGCCGACCAGCCAGTCGGAGCCTAGCATCGGCTTGAACACCTGACTGGCGCCCTCCTCCGCGAAATGCTCCAGCGCTTTCCGCAGATGCTTGACCCGCATCGGATCATCCAGCCGCACGCGCTGCAACAGTTCCGGCGCGAAGCTCGGCACGCCGGTGAACCGCAGGTCTTCGCCCTCGGTCAGCGTGTCGCCGATCCGCAGGCTGCCGTGGTTCGGAATGCCGATGAAGTCGCCCGGCCACGCGTCTTCCGCCAACTCGCGGTCGCGCGCCAGGAACAGCACGGCATTGTTGACGGCAAGCTGTTTGCCCGACCGCATGTGCTTAAGCTTCACGCCGCGCCGGAAATGACCCGAGCACAGGCGGAAGAAAGCGATGCGGTCGCGGTGGTTGGGGTCCATGTTGGCCTGGACCTTGAACACGAAGCCGGTGACCTTGGGCTCGTCCGGTTCGACCAGACGGCCGTCGGCCGGCTGCGGACGCGGGGGAGGAGCCAGTTCGCCAAGACCGCGCAGCAATTCCTGCACGCCAAAGTTATTGATGGCGCTGCCGAAGAAGACAGGCGTCAGATGCCCGGCCCGGTAGGATTCAAGGTCGAACTCCGGGCACAGCCCGCGAGCCATCTCGACCTCCTCGCGGAGGGTCGCGACGGCATGGGCCGGCAGAAGCTCGTCCAGCCGGGGATCGTCCAGGCCTTCGCACTTGATACCCTCGCTCGCCACGTCGCCCTGGGTCTTGTCCATCAGGACAAGCTGGTCTTTGAGCAGGTCGTAGCAGCCGAGGAAGCCGCGGCCTGAACCGATCGGCCAGCTTGCCGGCGTCACGTCGATGGCAAGCGTGTCCTCAATCTCGCTGATCAGCTCGAACGGATCGCGGGCTTCGCGGTCCATCTTGTTAATGAACGTGATGATCGGCACGTCGCGCAGCCGGCAGACCTCGAACAGCTTCCGCGTCTGGCTCTCGATGCCCTTGGCGGCATCGATCACCATGACGGCGCTGTCGACGGCTGTCAGCGTGCGATAGGTGTCTTCGGAAAAGTCCTCGTGGCCTGGAGTGTCCACGAGGTTGAAGGTCCGGTCGGCATAGTCGAAGTTCATCACGGACGCGGTCACCGAGATGCCGCGTTCGCGTTCGACCTTCATCCAGTCCGACCGGGCACGCCGCTGTTCGCCGCGCGCCTTAACAGCACCCGCGAGCTGGATGGCACCGCCGAACAAAAGCAGCTTTTCGGTCAGTGTCGTCTTCCCGGCGTCCGGGTGCGCGATAATCGCGAAGGTCCGGCGCCGGGAGACGGCTTCTTGCAGATCACTCATGCGATCCTCCGCCTGTCGTCTCCCAACTTAAACCTTCAGGCTTCAGCTGGCCGAGGAATAACCCCGGCGGCCGCCGCCCGTCGAACGGTCACGATCGCGGTCGCGACGGGCCGGATTGAAGCCGCCGCGCTCACCGTGCGGACGGTCGCCGCCGCCGCGATGCTCGCCAGACGGGCGGCTGTCGGCATGACGATGCTCGGTGTGGGGCCGGTCGCCGCTGCGCTCGGCATCCGGACGGCGGGGACCGCCGCCGAAGCCGCCGGGACGGCCACCGGGAGCACCCTGCCCGCCACCACGATACGGACGCTTGGCATAACCGCCGGGGGCGGAAGCGCCGCGCGGACGCTCGGACGGCTCGAGGCCGGCGATGGTGTGGTTGGTCAGCGCCTTGCCGATGTAGTTCTCGATCGCCTTGACCTGCTTCCAGTCGTTCCGGGTAAAGAACGAGTAGGCGGTGCCGGTGGCGCCGGCCCGGCCGGTACGGCCGATACGGTGCAGATAGTCTTCCGCAATCTTCGGCAGGTCGAAGTTGATGACCTGGGTGATGTCGGAGATGTCGATGCCGCGAGCCGCAACGTCGGTGGCGATCAGCAGGCGGATACGGCCGCGGCGCAGATCGTCGATGGTGCGGTTACGCTGATGCTGCTTCATGTCGCCATGAAGAGCGCCGGCGGCATGGCCCTTGGCGCACAGCTCCTCGGCCAGACGGTCGGCATCGCGCTTGGTGGCGGCGAAAACGATGGTCTTGCCTTCGGCATCGGTCGAGACGAGGTGATCGAGCAGGCGATGCTTGTGGCCGAGGTCGTCGGCGCGCAGCAGGCGCTGGTCGATGGTGTCCAGGCTGACCTGCTTGCCGGCGATGTCGATCCGCTCCGGGTTCTTCAGCAGACGAGCGGCAAGGCGCTCCATCGGGCCGTCACAGGTGGCGGTGAACATCAGCGTCTGGCGGGTCGCCGGGCAGGCGGCGGCAATCTGTTCGACCGGCTCGATGAAGCCCATGTCCAGCATGCGGTCGGCTTCGTCCAGCACCAGCAGCTCGAGGCCGCTGAGGTTGACGCGGCCGCGCTCCAGATGGTCGATCAGACGGCCCGGCGTGGCGACGATCAGGTCGACGCGGCGCTCCAGCATGCGGAGCTGTTCACGGT
The DNA here is from genome assembly GCA_035630415.1 of Skermanella sp. Classification (GTDB taxonomy): domain Bacteria; phylum Pseudomonadota; class Alphaproteobacteria; order Azospirillales; family Azospirillaceae; genus Skermanella. The sequence continues at coordinate 332 of DASQKT010000313.1, read as the reverse complement.
ACGGCATGCCGCCCAGGATCACGCCCGTCTGGACGCGGTCGAACTTGGAGTACTTGCGGACGGCGTCCAGGATCTGGGTCGCCAGTTCGCGGGTCGGGGACAAGATCAGGACGCGCGGCCCGAAATTGCCGGGAGTGCGCGGGGTCTTCAGCTTTTGCAGGGCCGGCAGCACGAAGGCTGCGGTCTTGCCGGTTCCGGTATTGGCCGACGCAACCAGATCCCGACCAGCCAGCGCCAGGGGAATAGCTTTTTCCTGGATCGGAGTCGGCTCGTTGTAGCCAGCGGCTTCAACGGCCTGGAGAAGGGTCGGGTGCAGGTCGAGTTCAGCGAAA
>DASQKT010000312.1:0-6704 GCA_035630415.1 Skermanella sp. | reverse complement strand
CGAGTTCGCCCGCTCCTTTCCCAAGATCGCCGGCCGGCTCGGCATGGACACGGCCGAAGTCTCCGACCCCTATGTCGAACGCCTGCTCGAAGGCTTCGCCTTCCTGGCCGCACGCGTCCAGCTCAAGCTCGACGCCCGCTTTCCCGCATTCACCCAGCACCTGCTGGAAATGGTCTACCCCCATTTCCTGGCGCCGACGCCATCGCTGGGCATCGCGCGGTTCGATCCGGATCGCGAGGGTGGGCGGCTGGAGAACGGCTATGTCATACCGCGCGGGACGTCGCTGGTGGGGCAACTGGCTGCTGATGCCGTTACCCAGTGCGAGTTCAGAACAGCCCAGGATGTCCATCTCTGGCCGATCACGGTCGCCGCCGTCGATTATTTCGCGGCGGCATCCGAGCTATCGGGACTGGCGATCGACAGGCGACATCGGATGGCGGCCGCCCTGCGGGTGCGGCTTCGCACGACCAACGGCATGCCCTTCGACCGCCTGAAGCTGAAGTCGCTCCGGCTCTACCTGCCGCCGGCGGGCGGTACCGGCGGCGCGCTGGCCGAACAGCTCCTGGCCGATGTAACGGCTGTCGTCGCCCGGCCCATTGCCCGGCCTTCGCCCTGGCAGGAAGTGATCGCTGCTACCCATGTCCGGCATGCCGGGCTCGGCGACGATGAGGCGCTGCTGCCCTTCCCGACACGGTCGTTCACCGGCTACCGGGCTTTGCAGGAATACTTCGCCCTGCCGGAACGGGCCTTGTTCGTGGAAATCGGAGGGCTGGCGGACGCCGTTCGGTCGTCGAGCGGCGAGGAACTCGAACTCGTCTTCCTGCTCCGCCGGATCGAGCCGAGGCTGCAACGGGGCCTCAGCCGGGATTCCGTGGTCCTGTTCGCCAGCCCGATCATCAACCTGTTCGAACGGCAGGCGGATCGTATTGTCGTCAGCGAGCGGACCTTCGAGCACCATCTTCCGGTCGACCGGGTCCGTCCGCTCGATGTCGAGGTGCATTCCGTGCTCGATGTCCAGGGTGAACACGACGACGGATCCACCGCCACGGTCTTCCGTCCCTTTTATGCCATCGAGGATCTCGAACCGAAAGCGCCCGGCGGCTCCTATTATACGATCCGCCGGGCGCCTCGGCTCATCTCCAGCCGTGAGCAAAGGGAAGGGCAGCGGACATCGTATGGGGGTAGCGACGTCTTCGTCTCCATCGTCGATGCACACGCGGCACCCTACCGTCCCAGCCTGCGGCAACTGGCTGTCCGGTGCCTGTGTACCAACCGGGACCTGCCGCTGTTGATGCCTCTCGGTCGCGGCGAAACCGATTTCACCCTGGAAATCGGAGCGCCGGTCGCCCGAATCCGCTGCATCGCCGGTCCCACCAGACCCCGTCCGTCCCCCGCCGAAGGAGAGGTCGCCTGGCATCTGATCAGTCACCTTTCGCTCAACCATCTGTCGCTCACCGATAGCGACGAAGGGGGAGCCGATGCCCTGAGGGCGCTGCTCCGGCTATACGCCGATCCCAGCGACGCCAGCGCCATGCAGCAGGTTGCGGGCACGCGCAACATCCGCTCGCGTCCCATCGTCCGCCGCCTTCCTTCGGGCGGGCTTGCGGCGGTGGCGCGCGGCCTGGAGATCGAGATTGCGCTTGATGAAGCCGCCTTCGAGGGCATCGGTTGTTTTCCCTTCGCCGCGGTGCTGAACCACTTTTTTGCCCAGTACGTCTCGATCAACGCCTTCACGGAGAGCGTCCTGCGGACGACGCAGCGCGGGGAGATCATGCGATGGCCGATGAAACTGGGACGGCGGCGTCTGGCCTGATGCCCGACGCCGCCGTCCCGCCGGCTCAAGACGCCCTGTCCGAAATCCTCCGGGAGGCGAACCGGGCACCCGAGAAATTCGATTTCTTCGCGCTGCTGCGCCGTATCGATGCCGGCTCGCCAGCCAGTCCGAGGATCGGAGAGTCGCGGCATCCGGAGGAGGACCCGGTCCGGCTCGGCCAGTCCCCGAGCACGATCTTCCCGCCCCGCGCGCTGGACAGCGTCAGGGCGGACGGCGATCGTACCCGGATCATGACCTTCTTCTTCGGCCTGTTCGGTCCTAACGGTCCGCTGCCGTTGCACCTGACCGAATATGCCCATCAGCGTCTCCACAACGCCGGCGATGAAGCGTTCGCCTGCTTCGGCGACATCTTCCATCACCGCATGGCCTCCCTGCTGTTCCGCGCCTGGGCGGCGAGCGAGCCGACTGTCTCCCACGACCGCCCCGGCGACGATGTCTTCGCGGCCCAGATCGGCGCCCTGGCCGGCTATGGCATGCAGGAGCTTCGGGGCAGGGACGGGATGCCCGATCTGGCCAAACTGCACTTCGCCGGGCGCATCGGTTCCCACACCCGCAATGCCGAAGGGCTCCGGGCAATCCTGAGCGGTTTCTTCGCGATGCCGGTCGATATTCAGGAGTTCGATCCGAAATGGGTCGAGATCGCGCCGGGCCAGCACTTGGCACTCGGCTCGGACCCTGAGAACGGGACGCTCGGCGTCACCGCCATGGTGGGCCGGCGCATCAGGTTGTTCTACCACCGCTTCCGCATCGTCATGGGTCCGCTGACCCTGGGAGAGTATGAGCGGCTGCTGCCCGGTGGCGAGAGCGTCGGGCTGACGGTGCCGTTGGTGCGCAACTATGTCGGGGACGAACTGGACTGGACGCTCGGGCTCGTTCTGCGCGCCGATCAGGTTCCGCACCTGAAACTTGGCCGCCAGGGGCGGCTTGGCTGGACCACATGGCTGGGCCGCCGTCCGGACGAAAGCGATGCCGGGGATTTGACGCTCACGCCGTTGAATTGGAAATCGTCGTAAAATCGATCAAAGTAGAATATCGCAGAACCATTATTTGCTTCTCGCCGTCCTGCTGAACAGGGCTGTTCAGTGTCAAATCAAGTATAGTACGATTCTGCGGAAAATATGTCGAACACGGGCATGCACTTTCTAGACTTTGACGCCTGTCCTTCCGGGCTGCTATTCACTGCGGAGCGTAGGTCGTACGGACATAACCTGCATCCGGCCGTCGCGGTATTCGGACAGGCCCGCTCGTGCTTCCGACAGGCAGCGCCGTCCCCTGTCCAGGAGCGGCATGGAACCTGTCCGGCAGCAAAGTGGAGACCTCATGGAATCGCAGCGACGAATGCCAGGAAGTGCCGAGGAGTCGGAATCGGCTTCCGACGATCGGGCTTACGGTGATCGGGCTTACGGTGGCGACAGGTCGGGCGGAAACGATCCCAAGGCGGGCTATATCCTTGTCGTCGACGACGACCCGGCGATGCGGCGCATGGTCACCGGTTATTTCCAGGATCATGACGTTCCGGCCAGCGCGGTGGCCAACGGACAGGAAATGTGCCGGTATTTCAAAGGCGTACATCCCAGCGCGATCATCCTGGACCTGCGGCTTGGCCAGGAAAACGGGCTGGACCTGCTGAGGCAGATAAGATCCAGTTCCGACGTTCCCATCATTATCATGACCGGTCATCGCCGCGACGAGATCGATCGCGTGATCGGTCTGGAACTCGGCGCGGACGACTACGTGACCAAGCCCTTCAGCCTGCGGGAACTGCTGGCACGGGTCCGGGCGGTGTTGAGGCGCCAGGAGATGGGGCGCGCGGCGCGGTCCCGCGATCCGGAGCGTGGCGGATACCGGTTCGGCGGCTGGCAACTCGAACGCCGCGCCCGGCAGCTTCTCGATCCTGCCGGCAATGCGGTTTCGCTGACAAAGGGGGAATATGCGCTGCTGCTCGCGTTCCTCGATGCGCCACGCCGACCGTTGACGCGCGAGCATCTGCTTCAGGCCACGCGGGTCCATGAAGACATCTTCGACCGCAGCATAGATGTCCAGGTGCTTCGATTGCGCCGGAAGCTCGAGATCGACGCGAGTGCGCCGCGCGTGATCCAGACGGAACGTGGCGTCGGGTACGTCTTCACGCTCGCCGTCGAGCCATTCTAAAACCGACCGGACGAAACCGCAGCGTTTCTTGAGGAAACTGCGCCGTACTGCCTGTTCGCAAGCATGATGTACGGGCAGCGAATGCCTTGCCGGGTTACAATTGTAACAGGATAGTCCGTAGCCGTGACGATCCAGTAACCGGTTGCCTTCAGCCTCCAGGGAAACGCCTCTTGTCGGAGAAGCAATGTTTTCGAAGGTGAAAGACGGACCCCCGGCAGCAACCAGAACCAACGCGACGACTTCACTCCGGCGGGCGCTGCTCTGTCGCGCAACCGGCGTCTTTGTGGCCGTCCTTTTGGTCGGATCGCTCCTGCCGGCCCAGGTGCTGCCGCTGGAGCGGCATGCCGCCGCCGCCGAAGAGCCGGTGTCGCCGGTCCCGGAGCCACGGCTGGAGGACTCGCTCAAAGTTTCGCTCGGCGAACGCCTGTTCGGGGACCCCCGTCTTTCGCTCGGCAATTCGCGAAGCTGTGCCACGTGCCATGATCTGGGCTCCAACGGTGCGACCGGGAGCGCTCGCGACAGGGCGCTCGATGGGTCCGACCTCCCGCTCAATACCAGCACGGTCTTCAATGCGGCGCTCAGTTTCCGGCTTAACTGGGAAGGCGGTTTCCGCACCCTTGAGGACCAGGCGCAGGCGTTGATCGAGAACCCCCGGATCATGGGCGGCAGCATCGACGACGCGGTCGGCAAGCTGAAGCTGGACCCTGAGATGGTCGGCCGGTTTCGCGCCGCGTTCGGACGCGATCCGGACGCTGCCGGACTGCTTGAAGCCCTTGCCACATTCCAGCGGTCCCTGCTGACGCCCGGCAGCCGGTTCGACCGCTGGCTCGGTGGCGACACGGCAGCCCTGTCGGACGAGGAGATCGACGGATACCGGCAGTTCAAATCGCTTGGGTGCGCATCCTGCCACCAGGGCGTCAATGTCGGCGGCAACCTGTTCCAGCGGCATGGGATCTTTCATCCGCTTGCGTCGCCGGAGCCAGCGGTCCTGCGCGTCCCCAGCCTGCGCAATGTCGCGACGACTCCGCCTTATTTTCACGACGGCAGCGCTCCGACGCTCGACGTCGCGGTCCGGAAGATGGCTCGGGCGCAGCTCAATTCGGAGCTGACCGACCGGCAGGCGGAGGTGATCGTGGCGTTCCTGCGGACACTTACCGGCGAGTTTCGGGACCGCCCGGTCGGGGGATCGCGTGTCGGAGGATCGCGGTGAGAACCGGCTTGACCGTCGCCGCCGCCGCGACGCTGCTGATCCTGCTGACCTGGGTGGCCTTGCGTGGAATGAGCGCCGAGGTTGGAACGTCCCAGGACGCCCTTCTGGCGATCGACCGTCTGGAGAAGGCGGAAAGCGCGCTCCACCGCGACGTGCTCAGCGCGCGCTCGGGCTTGCTGCGCAACTACGATCCCCTGGTCAGGGAAATCGAAGAGATGCGCGCAGCGGTGACCCGCCTGCGCGAAACGGCTGGCTACGATCCCGAGATCGCCGCCGCGATCGGCGAGGTAATGGGGTCCGTCGACAAGACCGAGGGATTGACGGAACAGTTCAAGAGCCGGAACGCCCTGCTGCAAAACTCGCTCGCTTATTTCATCGTGTTCGGCGAGCGCTTGATCAAGGAGGAGCAGGACCGGAACCGGGCAGCCCAGGTCAGCGGTCTGGCAGCCGCCATCCTGCATCTGACGCTCGACTCGTCCGCTCCGATCGTCGCGGATGTCGATGAGCGGCTCAGGACGATGCAACTGAGCGGCCCACTGGCGGGCGGCCCACCGGCCGGCGGCTCGCCCGGCTGGGATTCCCCCGCCTCCAAACCGTTGATCGAGCATGCCCGGATGCTTCGGAACCTGCTGCCGGAAACCGACGGCATCCTGAAGGAGATGTTCTCGTCGGCTGGCGGGCGTTCCCAGGATCGCGTCCGCGACCTTGTCGTCGCGCGTGCGGACGCTTCGGAGAGTGCGGCCGGATTGTTTCGAAACATCCTGTATGGGATGTCGGTGGTCCTGGTCTGCCTGCTGGTCTATCTCGGCGTCCAGCTTCAGTCGAGGGCACGGGCGCTGCGCCTGCGGGCCGATTTCGAGCATGTGATCGCAGGCATCTCGACGCGTTTCATCACCTCCCGGCCCGATGAGGTCCGGTACCACATCGAGCGCGCGCTGGAGGAACTCGCGGCGCTCATATCGGCGGATCGGGCCTACTTCGTCATCGAGGGCGATCCGGTGCAGGTCTACCAGTGGTCCGGCACTCCGGAAACCCTGCCCGCCGGCTGGCCCACGGGTGCCTTGGAAGTCGTACGGCAGTCGATGCCGGAGGAGGGTGGGATCATCCACATCCCACGGGTCGATCACCTGTTCCGGGGCGGCAACATGGATCTTCTGGCGGCCGTCGGCCTGCGCAGCTGGCTATGCATCCCATCCTTCAGCGACGAGTGCCCCGGCGCCGTTCTCGGTTTCGATGCTTTACGGCGAGGCCCCCTGGCCCGAGGCGATGGCTACGGCATGTTCCGCTCGGCGTTCGATGCCATCGCCGGCGCTCTCGACCGGGAAGCCCTCAGCCGCGAAAAGCAGCGGTTGGAGGCGAAACTTCAGCAGGCGCGCCGGATGGAAACCGTCGGAGCACTTGCCAGCGGGGTCGCCCATAACTTCAACAATATCGCCGGCGCCATCCTGGGATACACGGAGATAGCGCAAGCCCATGTCAGACCGGAAAGCAGGACCGCCGCCAGTCTCG